>WTCK01000119.1 GCA_013138615.1 Candidatus Thorarchaeota archaeon
GGGTTGGTGACAATGGTGAATGCTGGTGGCTTAGTTCATCTTCTTCTTTAAGGACGCCGTAATCTTTCCGGCTATCTCAGCAAGTTGCCGTTTATCAATCTGGGAGGTTTCAGTGTGAGTGAGTTAAGAACAGTTCGAGGTATGCGAGATGTCATGGGTCCCAACATCATGATCCGTGATTCCCTTGTCAAAACAGCAGTTGAGGTCTTCCGTCTGTACGGTTACGAACCCCTTGATTCTCCAGTGATGGAACTGTGGGAAACGCTTTCCGCCAAGGGGGGCGAAGAGATTGAAGCTGAAACATTCAAGTTCCTAGATAAGGGTGAGCGGGAGGTAGGTCTCAGATTTGATCTCACTGTTCCTCTCGCGCGCATCGTCGCATCCAACCCTCATTTCCCCAAGCCATTCAAGCGATATGCCATAGGCAAGGCTTGGAGGTATGATAGACCACAAGCGGGTCGATATAGAGAGTTCATGCAAGCTGATGTGGACGTAATTGGTTCATCTAGTCCAGCTGCTGATGCGGAAGTAGTCCTTGTTGCTCTTGAGTTCGCAAGGCGAACCATTAAGGATAATTATGTGATGAAAATAAACAACAGGAAAGTCCTCAAGGGACTCACAGAGAAGGCAGGTGTTGAAGACAATCTAGCTCATGCATGCTTCCGAGCCATTGACAAACGCGATAAGATTGGAAGAAGTGGCGTGCTCAATGAGTTGATATTAAGAGGGATTGGCGAGGAAGAGAGCGAATTCCTGCTAGACGCAATCCAGCTCAGAGGGACGGAAATCAGCATGCTTGATAAATTCCGAGAATTTCTAGAAGGTTCTGAAATTGGAATCGAGGGTGTTGATGAACTCACGCAAATGGCGGAAATTTTCGACGAGAGTGGTGTTGGTAATCTCACTGAATTCGACATGTCCTTGGCAAGAGGCCTTGACTACTACACCGGCGCGGTCTTTGAAGCTACGTACCTTGGCACACCCAATGTGGGCTCGATCGCAGGAGGCGGTCGATACGACGCGCTCATCGAGCAGTTCGGAGGGCAATCCACCGCTGCGACGGGGATTTCTCTGGGCATCGACAGGATAGTGGATATACTGCTGTCCAAAGGATGGGGCAAGAAATTCGTACCCAAGCTTGATGCCTTCATTGCTCCAATCAAGCAGCCAATGGTCAAATACGCAATGAAATTCCGAAATGAACTAGTAAAAGCAGGCAGGTCATGTGAGGTCGATCTTATGGGGAGACCTCTCAAGAAGATACTGGAGCAAGCAGACGCCAAGAATGCACGTTTCGTTGTGATTGTCGGAGCTCGGGATCTAAAGAGAGGAAAGGTAAGCTTGAGAAACATGCGTACTAAGGAAACCCAGGAAGTGCGTCTTGACAATCTGGTGAAGAAAATCCCCAGAAGCCGGAAAATCCATTGAGGAGAAAATATGTTTTATGGTTTGCAGGAGAACCAAAAGCTTTTCTCAAGCCAAGCTAGAGAGAATTAGTGGGATAGATAATGGTTCGACTACCGGTCGTTGCTGGATCATTCTATGAAGGACATGAAGCCGTTTTAATTCAGAGGCTTGAAAACTGCTTTCTGGGAGAACTCGGCCCAGGTAGATTGCCTGAGGGCGAGCCTGGTACATCAAGGAGCATTAGGGCGTTGATTGCGCCGCACGCAGGGTATGTGTACTCTGGGATGCCTGCAGCTCATTCATACCTTAGGCTCTTCGAGGATGGAAAACCAGATCACATCGTAATCTTTGGCCCAAACCATACAGGCATTGGAGAGAGGGTCGCTGTTTGCGCAGAGGATTGGCAAACTCCGTTGGGTGTTGTCAGATACGATACTGAACTTGGCCCTGCGATTGTAGACGAAAACCCTATCGCTACAGTGGACTGTATGGCACATAGTAGAGAACATTCAATCGAGGTTCAGCTACCATTTCTGCAGTACACGCTTGGGGAGGGACTAAGCTTCGTGCCGATATGTATCAGCGACCAGTCGTATCAAGCCTGTGAGTCCATTGGCAAGACTGTGGCTAAGCTTGCTGATGAAATGGACATCCTTGTGATTGCTAGTACGGACTTCAGTCACTTTGAGTCAGCCGACAGCGCACAGAAGAAGGATAACCAAGCCATGGAATACTTGGAGTACATGGACCCAGAAGGTTTCCTCGGGTTTGTAAAAAAGCACCGATTGAGCATTTGTGGCGCTGGACCAGTGGCTGCCGCTATGGTGTTCGCCAAAGAGAGAGGGGCAGCATCGTTTAGACTCATCAAGTACACGAACTCGGGGGACATTACTGGTGACAAGAGCAGTGTCGTAGCCTATGTTGCAGCTGAAATCGTGTAGGCGTTATCAATCAGAAGCCTGTGAACCATTCTCTCCGGAGGATTCCGATTCTATTGTTTCACAAACAGGCTTTGTGCTCATGGGAAGCCCTACCCATGCAGCTACTCCACCAGCAGTCGCTACCCATGCGCCAAGAATCAGGCTCACCACTGAAGTGCCTTGCTGGTCGTAGAGATAACCTCCAAGTAAGGGGCCAACAACATATGCGCTATTGCTTACTGCACCATATGCACCCATGACAACCCCGTAGGAACGAGGGTGAGTGAGGTCGGCAATTAGAGCCTGAATGGAAGGCCCTCTCATTGAAAAGCCAATTCCTAGGACTAGGCCAGCGAGAGCGAGATCGAAGAATGAAGAAGCGAGTGCGAACATGAACATCGCAATTGTGCCAATAAACGAGCCGATTACTATCAGGGGTGTTCTTCCAGCGCGGTCTGATATCGAACCAAAGATGACGCTTCCAAAAATCATGGTCACGCCCATAATCCCGAAGAATGCTCCTATCTCAATGGGGGTGATTCCGAGCCTTACAACGGCATCTATCATGAATGCTACCTCTAGGATACCAATCGAAAACATGGTTGTAAACATGGCAAATCCAAGAACACTGTATGCTTTTCGATTGCATCCGAATACTTCGCGAAGTGAGGGCGCTGGTTTCGTATCCATTTCACGTGTCGCATCATGTCGATCCGGTTCATGTATCAACACAAGGATAAGCAGCAAAGTGAAGAGCGTGGCGCCTGCAGCTATTATGAAAGGAAGCCTGAAGCCCAAAAACTGAGCCATGATACCTCCAACAGTCGGACCTACGACAAAACCAACATTGCTACCCATGCTGAGATAGCCCATGGCTTTTCCTCTGTTCTCAACCGTAGTAACGTCTGAAACGTAGGCATTGGCTGCCGGAAAGAAGCCTGCCGAAACTGCGCCCTCAAGCATTCGTGCCGCAATCATCACAAGAATGGTGTTAGCAAACGCATAGATGACATTGGCTGCTGCAAAACCCACCAGCGCAAATATCAGAACAGGTTTCCTGCCAACCCTATCCGATAGCCGTCCTAACGGGCCAGCCAACACAATCCTTGCTATTGCAAAGGAGGCTGCAAGTATTCCCAACTCGGTTGCGCCTACCCCTAGCTCCACGATGTAGAATGGGAAGATGGGCATGATGATGCCAAAGCCAATCTGTAGAATGCTCAAGGACAGCGCAAGCGCTAAGACCTGCCTCATGCCGCCTGAGGAAGACGATGGTTCCTGTTGTGCATCGGCTTCAGATCTGACAGATTCCATGGGACAAGACGCTCACTGGGGACCGTATCTTGCGCCTTTTCATCTTTCCCAAATCGGATGTTGAGTGGCCGATTACCCTTCGATAATCACGCGATTGACACCCGGTATGGAAGCCAGAGCCTCTATTGCAGCTCCTTTCAGTGGTTCGTCAGTTACGACCTTTAAACTGGCTTCTTCACAAATGGCAGCATCCTCAGCTAGCACCTGGCGTATCGGGACGCCATGTTGCGATATGGTTGAGGTGACTTGCGATAGAATGCCGGTGTCCTCAGGATTCTCTGCGTGGATTGTTACAACACCGTATCCCAGAAGCTTAGCTACTTTCTCAAGCGATGCTCCGGCTGAACGAATTAGAGAGAAGAACTTGAAGATGTCCTCGTCTTTGCAGATATCCTCAGTTGTTGCGCGAACGGTTCGCCTATCTATATCTAGCGCGTCCCCTATTGCCTTGAGAGGTATCCGTACATCGTTACATTTGATAACTCCAGGAGATTCGACATTGAAACCGTGACAAATCAATGCTCTTGCAACTTTCAGCCTAAGAGGCATCTCATTGAAGCGCTCGACAATCTTCAGCCACATTGGTACGGCATCCTCAGAACATCAAATCAGACGTTCAATACCTTTTCCATGAGCACTTCATCGATAAAGCCTTTCGGCATCCTGAAATGACGCACTCTTCGTCCCACAACTTGATAGCCGAGTGACTCATAGAGTGACAGAGCCATCGAGTTGGTTTCGAAAGTGCTCAGAACGATCTTCGCAAACTCCCGTTCGATAGCCGCAGTTTCCGCTTCGAGCATTAGCTCTCGACCCACACCGATATTTCTGAAATCGCTGAGAACTATAATTCCCAACTTGGCAACGTGCTTCGATGCGGTCCACTCTTCCGGCTGAAGCGTTAGATGCCCGGCATACAAATCATCCACATGTGCAACTAACAGAACCTCTCTGCAATGATTAGTGCGCTGAATCCAAGTCACCCAATCAGCAACAGATGCGTTGGGTGCAAGGGTAGGTAGCCACAACCCTTCCTCGACTACCTGCCGAAAACCGTTGTGAAGGTCTCTTGCATCTTTTGGATTGGCGTGACGTGTGGCTATTTTTCTGCCATCCTTGGACTCCAACTGAGTTGGCTTCATTAGACAACCTCCGCTCGCGTGCCATTTGGCCAGACAGAAAAGGATTGTTGTGTGACGAAGCCCTCATGTCAAATCGTTATACGCGCTCTAGCATTGGAAGATCCACTCTCACGCCTGGTCGAGGAAGCGAGCAAGCATAAACTCGATCCAAATCAATAACACCAACACTATCGCTAATCACTCTAAACGTACCCTTCACCTGAAATGCTGCTGGTTCAAGTGTGACGAGCGATACTGCTACTCGCTGACCATCCTTGAGTTCAAGTCCCCTTCGTTTCTCCTCGCTTCTGTGCACGACAAGCCGGTTCGAGGATACTGGAACAATACCAAATGAGGGGAACAGCGACAGATAGCCATCATCTTCCACAAATGCAATCGCCTTTACTGCAACCATCCGATTGAAACGCTCCAGGACATTCCTAGGCATGTTGCCTTCATCGGTCTTAACAGCTGGAATCTTTCTAGCGGCTAGCTTCGCCTTAACGAACGATGACAAGACTGATGGCTTTGAGATTTTGTAATTGGGACTAGACCATAAAGGGTGTGCCACGCCAACCGAACGCGCACGTGTATACTGATTGTACTTGAAGAGCGGTGTCATTGCGATGAACTCGTAAAGTTCGTCATTCCTGTGATACGATTCAAAATCAGCCTGAATCATCCAATTATCAAGATCAGTTGTCATCACCAGAAGTCCAAGCTCGTTGTTGCCAGCCTCGAGATTTTTCCTGGTTTTATTGTTCATGAACTCACCGTAAACGAGCCTTTCGCCGTCGGTGTATACTGTCCACGACATGACTAGGGCAATATTGGGCTCGCCAGTGCTATCTTTGGTTGCCATGAACTTGGGGTTCTCAAGAGGTTTCATTGTTTCAATCAGTTCGTCGGATAGTATTTCAACCACAGCGATTGGCCTCCTTATTTGGAATAGTCATTGATTTATTGTCAGACTTATGTTTGGTCATTCCAGACCAGTGCACGTTCGACACACCCTGCTCTGTAGCGATTGAGCAGAGATTGCTCATTGCATCTTCGCTCATTAGGTCATAATCCTTCAAGGGATACTCGATGCCAAACAGTGCGTACTTGTCAAGGCACATTTTGTTGAACGCGAGAAGGTCGTATCGTTCCGCATTAGGCAACTCTTTGACAATGAAATCTGCGATAGCACTGATATTATCGGCACTGTCAGTGTGACCGGGAATGACGGGAGTTCTAACCCACATGATTTTACCGCTTGATGCTACTTGACGGGCGTTCTGCAGTACTGTTTCCAATGGCACACCGGTGTACTCTTCATGTTTGGCTGGATCCATTTGTTTCAAATCGTAAAGCACCATGTCAACATGTTCAAGCAGTTTCTCCATCACATTCTCGCTGCAGTATCCGCAGGTATCCAAGGCAACGTGGATGCCCTTCTCTTTTAGACCCGAAGCGATTTCTATGACGAAGTCAGCTTGGTAAGCGGGTTCCCCTCCAGATATCGTTACACCGCCGCCAGAGGTTTCAAAGAACGTCTTGTCACGGATGAGCTCCTCAACTAATGCTTTGGCATCCCAGGTTTCGCCCATCAGTTTAATCGCGCCTGTGGGACAAGCAATCACACAGCTTCCACAAGCAATGCAGTTCTCACGATTAATCTGCATACCTTCAGGTGTGAGCTGTAGAACCTCCTGCAAGCAAGCTTCGATACATGCTTCATCCCCGATGCACTTCGAAGCATACCAAACAATCTGCGGTTCCGCATTGATTGTTTCGATATTGTGACACCAGCTACAGCGAAGGGGACACCCCTTCATGAAGACAGTTGTCCTAATACCTGGACCGTCCTCCGTAGAGCATCTCTGGATGTTGGTAATGATACCACTTGTTGTAGTCATTACACTGTATGCTCCGTTCTCGCAATAATTTCCGCTTGAAGCTCTCGTCCTATTTGAGTGAAGAAGGCATTGTATCCGGTCACGCGGATTAGCAAATTCGAATACTGGTCAGGATTCTTCTGTGCATCCCTGAGAGTTTCTGCATCGATAACGTTGATTTGCAACGCGGTGCCACCTACTTCGTTGTATGCTCTTAGGAGCGCAGCAAGCTTCGCAATATGCTCACGGGTTTCCACCATGGAGGGGCTTATAGTAATCGTTTGAGACGCACCATTTGGAATCACTTCGAGACCCAGCTTGCCCACGGATTGTATTGATGCCGTGGGACCATCCGCGTCCATGCCAGGAACTGCGCCAACACCACCAGAGAGGAATTCCCCTCTGCGACGCCCATCTGGAGTAGCGGCGGTCAAAGGAGCAAGAGGGATGAAATAGTTCCAGCTGAGATAGCCAGCACGGTATCTCCGACCAGTATAGGGATTACTACGCTTGAAGGTTTCTTCAGCCCAAAATCTCGTAAAATCTCGTGCAATCGAGTCTACGTAGTCATCATCGTTACCGAATTTGGGAGCCTTCGATTTCAGGAGCTGTCGTGTTTCCTCAAAACCCTCGAAGTTGGCCTCAAGTGCCTTTAGTAGCTGTTCCATCGTCACACGCTTATCTTCATAGACCATCTTCTTGACTGCAGCGACTGAGTCTGCCAAAGTAGCGATGCCCATTCCTTCCAGTGTTATGAAGTTCCAGTCGGTTCCGCCTTGGTTAACATCCTTCCCGCGCGCGGCACAGCCATCCATTAGAGCGCTCAGATATGGAACTGGTTGATACTTCGCTCGAAGTGTGTCAGCCATATTGCCGCAGTCAATCAGAAGTTTGATTGTGTGGGCCAGCTGTTTCTTCACTGCTGCCATGAAATCTTCAAAAGACTTGAATTTCAAAGGATCACCAGTCTTGGGGCCGACCTGCTTTTCCGAAGTAACATCCTTGCCATTGTTCAGCGCAAGCTCAACAGCCTTGGCAAGGTTGATGTTCACGTCCACAGTTCCAGACCTATCGTTTCCTTGCATTGTATTCTCAAGACAGCCAACAATCCCGTAATCCCAAGCCTCTTCTCGGGGTACCCCTTGCCAAACCATTCCCTCAATGCTGTGTTCGTCGAAGTTCATGAGGAACGGAGAACCCTGTGCCTTTGCGACCATTTCAGCGACACGCAGAAGGAACTCCTGTGGAGTATTCTTGTGCAAGCGGATGTTAGGTTTGGGCTCGAGAAGGTTCATCTCATCGATTACCTCAAGAGCAAGCCAAGTCAGGTCATTTGTCATATCTTCGCCATTCGGTCCGCAACCACTCAGAGTTATTAGCTGTCCAAAACTAGAGTTGATTCCTTGGTTAATTCCGAAGCTTCCTTGGAAGTCATAGACATAGTTGTGCTTTATCCAGTAGCACTCCAATAGCTCCTTTGCTTCTTCGCGAGTCATCTCTCCGGATTCGATGGTTGCACGGTAGTAAGG
>WTCK01000104.1 GCA_013138615.1 Candidatus Thorarchaeota archaeon
ATTCATTGGCGTCCGTCGTAGATGCCACACGCACTGCACGAGTAATGGAGATAATATTCCAGTTGCTCAAGGCCAACCTACACGCAACGAAACGAGAGGTCTTCTACAGTGATGTTAACCTGTTTCGAGAACAAAAGTATAGTGACAAAATCATTGAGGATGTTGCATCTATGCTTCGTACGACTCGAGACAGTGTCCATGTTGTTGCTTCAGCTCGAGGATCAGCCATGGGCCGGGTGGTCATAAGAGATGGCGGCGACACTATTGATTTGACGAAGATGGGGACAGGTGGGTGGGCAATCACACCTTTCCTCGATCAGGTAGAGATTATTGAAAGCGATGCGGAATTCATCCTGCTTTCCGAGAAGGATGCCGCAGTGATGCGCCTGTCTGAAGCCAAGTACTGGAACCGACAACCGTGCATTGTCCTTACTGGAAAGGGTAGCGGTGATATCGCAACGAGAGCATTCCTGAAGACGCTTGTGAAGGAGCTTGAGATTCCTGCCTTTGCCCTTGTCGACTCGGATCCGTACGGACATTATATCTACTCGGTGTTTCTCCGGGGCAGCAAGAGGCTCAGTTACGAGTCACCATTCATAGCCACACCGGAGCTGAAATTGCTTGGTGTCCTGAGCAGAGACCTTGACGCGTACAATATTCCAAAAGCTGTTCGGATACCAATGGAGCCAACAGACATCAAAAGAGTGAAGGATATGCTCAAGGAGCCCTTTATCCAGAAAAACAAAGCTTGGGTCAAGGACTTGAAGCTGATGCTGCAATTGAAGGAGAAGGCTGAGATACAGGCTTTTGCTAGCCATTCATTCCAGTATTTGACTGACGAGTACTTGCCTACAAAGTTGGAAACCGGAGATTGGATTTGAGTTCGACAACTAGTCGTCACTGTATTGTCGGAACGTTTCTGTCTTCTTCCTCTCGGTTCTTCCTCGCACTGGCAATGGCCATTTGGATGCGCCAGGTATGCCTGGGAAATAGGACTTGTCGAGCGGGTTAGGTGGTGCAGAGGGTTGACCCGAGGTCTCAGATCGCTTGATGCTAATCAGGATTATTGCTGACACTCCAACAATGACCAAAGCCGCAATAATGATGTACTCGAGCATAATACGATTCCCCTCAGATTCTATGTGTGTCTGAAGGCTTATCTCTTTATTGTCTGGATCAAGGCTTGGTTGCAGAACTTATGCACCTAATTGGATCGGTGTAGGGTTCAGTTGCAGTCTATGCCTTGCGAATCTTCTTATCGAGGCCCCTGAGCCTCTTGGGAGCATCAGCTTCCTTGTACTTCTCAGCAGCAAGCTGGTACTTTGCAAGGGCTTCTCTTGATCGACCTTCCTTGGACAGTCGATCACCATCAGATTCAATGGCCTTGCCCCAGGCGCCGTAGGATGCGCGTATCCTCTCGGAACACTTGGCTCTCATTTTAGCTCGAGTTGTGAACATGAAAATCTCACGTGCTTTCTTGAACTGAACTGCAGCCCATTCAAACTCGCCAGCCTTGAAGTGCATCTCACCCTGTGTGAGATGTGACGCTGCCATCGCTTCATAGCCGCCATCTATTCTCTTCTGGGCTTCAGCGATTGCCCTGGGATTCTCCGCCCTCTCGAAAAGCGTCTTGGCCATCTCGAACGATTCGATTGCACTTTCGTGGTCGCTCTCTTTCTGCCTATGGACTCCCTGTTCGAGTCTTGCTTTCCCCATGGCTTCGTAAACGTAAGACGGGTACTCATAACCATCTCCTGTGATTGTGGTCCCGCAATTCGGACAGGATGGCGTCTTTAGCTCGTGCATTATGGATGTGATGCCAATTTTCTTGGGCTTCCCTACAACAACATCTACGAAACTACGAGATGCATCCCCACGCCCTCTGGGGAATAGATGTGTGACAGCTTCTGTTGTGCTAGCATCGATGTCCTCCGGGAATAGGTGCCGCAGAGCTTCATCCGTTGAAGCGGATATGTCGTCTCCAACAACCCTTGGAGGTGCCACCTCCTTGAATGGCATGCCCTCCTTGACTTCGTCTGAAGAGAACTCCGGTATGGCCGATGTGTCCCAGGCCATCTCAGCACTTGCATTATCATATTCGGACACTTCAGCCTCCGGAGATGATTCGGCAGGAGCGGCCGTTGGCTCATCGGTTGTCGCAACAGGCTCCTCTTTCAACGGAACCGAGCTGTCAACTTCCCAAGTCATTTCATCAGTTGGTGGAATCGTTGTTGCTTCGAGGGTGGATTCTTCTTCAGCGTGTGCTACCTCTTCAGGCTCTGGAAGGACAGAGTCATCGATATCAGGAAGAACATCTCTTTCAGCTTCTGAATTGGCCGGCAAACCAGATTGCGCCAGCATGTTAGCCATCTTATCCTCGAGATTCTCCAAACTATCAGTTATGGGGCTCGGTGCATCCTCTGTGATGATGGGCTTGCCCATGGATTTCATGTCTTTTCCGATTCTGATTCCGCAATGCAAGCAGAAGGTTGATCCTTTGCGAATTCTCTTGCTGCATTCCGGGCATTCTATGAACTCAGCCATTGCAAACAACCTCTGGTCTATTACTGACTGCGGCTGGTCATCCTTGAGGAACAGCACGCCTATAGGGAAACTGTAAGGCTACACGCGTAGTGGCGTCATCTCAGCGTTTCAGGTAATCCCTACCAGAATAAGATTTGAAGTGTTTCATAAGGATAGCTTAGATGTATTGTCGGATTTAGAGTAATGCCTAGGCATCAGTTCCATCATGAATTTCATCGATGCACATCCGACAGCCTTGAGGAGGGGGTGAATTCTCAAACCGGATACGAGAAGTCTACAACGGCAAACCTTTTGTTCTCTTATTTTCCCCTTTTCTTAATACGGGAAGTCCAGCGACAACCAAGGATGTGTTACTCGTGCCAGCAATGCCAAAGCGGGAGATCTTTGAACGAATAATCCAGAATATCACCAGTAAGTTTCCGGACGTATATGCCGCACTTTTCATAAGTCCAGAAGGCTTTCCGATAAACAGCTGGGGAGTAAGTCTAGAACGAGCTGAAGAGATATCCGCTCTACTCAGCTCGCTCATCGGCAAGACGAAAGAAATCATAAGGCAGGTCAATGAGGGCGGTGAATTGCATTTCATCCAAGTGCAAACGACTTTCGGTGGAATTCGCATTGCTCCTCAAGAAGAGTTTATTCTTGTCACTCTGACCAAGCTCTGATTCATCAGCATCAGGATTTCACAGATGCATCACATTGCCTCTTAAAGGGCGGACCAAGCCTATTGTGTAGTTTACTTGATCAGATTTGTCGAATCCCGTCCTTGTGGCACACTCACTCGGTGCCGCGACTAGTGCCATTTTTATACTGTGTGAAGTCACCATAACTTGGCCACGTGCTTTGCTTCGGTGAAATTCAGCGTACTAAGCACTTGAGGGAGGTCTTTAAAATTCCAGCCAAGAAAGACGAGAAAGATGTTGATTACGAGGAATTTGATGAAGCGAAGGATTCTACGTTGAAGGCCGATGCAGAGGCTAATGCCAGTCTCGATGTTACCGACCTTCCGGGCGTCGGACCTGCAATCGGCAAAAGGCTAGCTGAATCAGGTTACAAGAGTGTTGAAGCCATTGCAGTGGCTTCGCCGAGAGAGCTTGCAGCAGCTGGCTCAATCGGCGAAACAACCGCAACGAAAATTGTCAAGGCAGCAAGAGAGATGCTGGATATCGGTTTCGAAACAGCTGACCTAATGCTAGAGCGGCGCAGAACCGCTGGTAGAATCACTACGGGCTCTAAAGCTCTTGACGAGCTCTTCGGAGGCGGCCTTGAAACCCAGAGTATTACCGAGATGTACGGTTCGTTCCGTTCGGGGAAGACACAGATGGCTCACCAGCTGGCAGTCAATGTTCAACTACCTCCAGAGAAGGGCGGCTTGAGCGGGACCGCGATCTATGTGGATACCGAGGGTACTTTTCGTCCGGAGCGTCTTGTTGACATGGCTGAGGCTGTGGGTCTTGACCCCAAGAAGGTTCTGAAGAACGTTGTGTGGGCGCGAGCGTACAATTCCGACCATCAGATTCTATTGTGTGACCAAGCACTGGAGATGGCTACGGATCAAAATGCCAAGCTTCTCGTTCTTGATTCGGTGACCAGTCACTTCAGAGCCGAATACACAGGCCGAGGTACTCTAGCGGCACGACAGCAGAAGCTCAACAAGCACCTACATCATCTACAGCGGGGTGGAGAGATCAGCAATTTGGCCATCTATATCACGAATCAGGTGATGTCACGTCCCGACGCTTTCTTTGGTGATCCAACAACACCTGTTGGTGGGCATGTTCTGGCTCACGTACCTCAGACACGCTGCTATCTAAGAAAGTCCAAGGGCGAACGTAGGATTTGCAGGCTGGTGGACTCACCAAATCTGCCTGAAGGTGAAGCCATCTTCAGGGTATGCAAGGATGGCATCAGGGACGTTGAAGGGATAACCACCTAGGATGGTTGGCCCTTCGGGGTGAATTTCGCGGACTCCATAATCTTGTTGATTTCACGCGCCCAATTTTCAAGACCATCTGGAGTTCCGGGGTACTTGGCATAGTGGCGATCCACCTTCTTCATTAGACCAGCCGCCTTCTGTAGTTTCACTAGGAGTTTGACCCGTGAGGCACCTCTTTTTACTCGGCCTATCTTGTTTCTCATACCAAGTGATAATCCATCACCGCGATTTGCAGCCATTAGGTCGGTTGCTTCGAGCAAGCGCTTCTCGAATCCGTAGTTCATGTCATCGTCACTGACTGCCTGGAGAAGCCTCTTGAACACCTCTAGAGACGCTAGTCTTCTTCCAAATCCCCGAAGGTACAGTGTGTTGTAACCCCACAGGCCTCGTGCGCTCAAGTCTCTCCTCGCTATGGCCTGCTTTGCCACTTCGCCTAGGATTATACCAGCTCTCATTCCTGCCCCAATACCCCCACCGTGTATTGGATTTACCTGCCAAGCGGCATCACCTACAAAAGCGATTCCATCTGTCACTAGGCTCTTCATTGGCCGCCTGATTGGCACTGCTCCTCCTCCGCCTTCCAATACACGCGCGCCGTGCAGCAATGGATTTTGTTTCTTGAAGGTTTCGAAATAGCTCTTGGGAGCCGCCTTTCCCTTCCCTCCAGTGATTCCAACACCTGCGTTGACGGTCTTAGGGCCTTTAGGAAATACCCATGCATAGCCTTGCGGAGCGGCATCGCCTCCTAGGTATACCCGTGCCACCTTAGGCTCTGCCATTGGATTTTTCAACTCCAGTATCTCTCGATAACACAATGCGACATCTTCTTTCGCAATATCACGCTCAACAAGTGGATCATCCAGCTTCTTTCTGATTGCTCCAGCGAAACCGCTTGCATCCACCACCAGCTTGCAGCTAATTGCCATCTTTTCATCGGTGTGGCGGTCGAGATACACTACTCCAGCCACCCTTTCCTGAAGGTGGATTGGCCCGACAACGTGAACTTCTGGCTTGAAGACCACCCCCATCTGCACCGCTCTTTGGAGCAGCCGCTGTCCAAATAACTGTCTGTCAATTGTCCAACCATCGAAATCATCCCATCCTCTTACCTGCAGCTCGTTCGACATGTTGGGCGGATAGACGTCCGCACCCTTGACTTCATATGATATTTCGTCGCCGGATGGTGGCTCAATTCCTGTGAATTCGAAGTGTGACTTACTGATCTCATCCCCACAGACCTTTTTCCCAATCTCCGATTCTGGTCTGCGATCAAGAAGCATAGTCTTCAGTCCCAGTTCAGCACACCGTTTTGCAGTAACACAACCAGCTGTTCCTGCACCAACTACTATTACGTCAGGTCGTTTCAATGTCATTTGCGCTTCAAGAAGTTCTCAACGATATAAACACATGCGTCACAACACGCGTGCCGGGTGTTCTTCCGAGCTCCTTAGCTATGTCTGAACTCGATGGCCACAATCGAGATGATTACAATGGCCACAATGAGCATGAGTACAGGTGGCATGTAGTTCAAGAACACCTCGAAGTAGTAGAGAATCGTCGATGGGTCGATGATGATGGAAGCAAGATGCGCGTAGGCTAGGAAAAAGCCATAGATCGCAAAAATAGGATAAAGTATGGGGCCTCCGCTGATAATCAGGAGAAGAATGATAACAGCCAACTTGCTCTTTGTGGGGTCTAACAGGGAGATCGGGATTGTTTCGTCATCATTGAATCCGAAGTAGTAGCTAATAAGAAAAGATGGCGACTTAATTCTAATCAGTTGAAGAATCTGGATGCTCAGTTGTATTGTGAGCAGTGATATTGTGTGTAGCAACATATAGCCAAGAATAATGGCGTTGATGATCGGTAAATCAACGGTGAATATCTGGAGACTCTCAATCACGCCAAGTAGAACGAAGAAGTTAATGACAAATAGCAAGAAGTGAGCCAAAGCCCCTTTGACGATTTGCCCTCTCTGAACCATTGGCACCAGCCCATATCTGAGAATATTTCATGTCGTCTTAAAGGGTTTCGATTGAGATGCACCATGGAACCCGGGCTCCATCGGACCCAGCTTCTTCTGTTTCTCAATCGCCCTGAGAACTAGCTCAGTGAATAGCGTGTCTACATTTTCTCCGCTCTTGGCTGAAGTTTCATAGTGCAGAACGTCTAGCCACTCCTTCACCATGTCGCCTGCTTCAGGTGGCACAAGTCTATCCGGCCTGTCAATCTTGTTTGCAACCACGGCAACAACAGCATTGGGACAGACTGTGATGAACTTCGTGAACCACTCGCCGATATCCAGAAATGTTTGGGGGCGAGTAACATCATAGACAATTATTCCCATCGATGCGCCGGCCATGTAACGGCGACGTAGTTCGTTGTACGTGGGTTGTCCTGCAAGATCCCATAGAACAACTCTTGCTGTGATCTTGTGTCCCTCGGGCGAATCAACCTCGACTGTCTTGAGCGCGAAGGTCGTGCCAATCGTCATGATGTACTGCTCGCTAAAGCTGTCCTCTGTGTATCTCTTGATGCAACTAGTTTTGCCAACTGCCCCATCTCCGAGGGCAACCAGCTTAAACATGTGCGATACTGGTTCAGAGTTCAACTTCTTACCGTCCTAGATTCCGCTCTTGAGGATTCTCAATCTTTGACATTTAATGCTTCTGTGCGTGTGTCCTCTTAATCTCGTAAGTATGGGTATGTAC
>WTCK01000147.1 GCA_013138615.1 Candidatus Thorarchaeota archaeon
TTCACCTTGCTTGTGAATGACACCGATACAATCAACGAGATTGATGGTGTTCAGACATCTGCTGCCATAATGTCGAAATCAGTAATGCTTGATTTCGGATCCACAGAACTTCCGCTGAGTGTAACTGGGGTTGATTATACTGCCTATGCTTCAATATATTCGAGCTTTGTGGCTGAGGAGGGATCAATACCGGAGACCCCAGCAAACGACTCCGTGGTTATCGGGTCAAGACTTACAGACCCCTGGGATAATGGTACTGTGCTTGCTGAGGTTGGAGACACCATACTGATTTCTTGGACGCATCGGGTTGGCCTCGAGATGGTGGAGGAGAATTACACTGCTGAAGTCGTAGCAGTTCTTGAGGAGATTGGCGGTTTCTCAATGGGACCGTCTGACCTCGGTCTCTACATTCCGCTTTCCACGGCCCAATCCTTCTTCGACACTGATGAGGTGAACTCAATCGCGGTTCAGTTGGTGAGCGATGATGAGGAATTCGTCGAAACTGTGTCTCAGGCCATTGAAGACGCATTCGATGGCCTCGTAAGTGTCACATCACCCACGGCCCTTCTTGCGATCATGTCATCAATCTTTGACATCATCTCCCTATTCTTGGTTGGAATCGCTGGCATATCGCTCTTGGTAGCCGGCATCGGCATCATGAATATCATGATCGTGTCACTGATGGAGCGAACCCGGGAGATTGGCATTCTCAAAGCTTTGGGCATGAAGAGTCGAACCGTTCTGGGAATCTTCCTTACGGAGGCATTGGTAGTTGGACTTGTAGGAGCTGTTGTTGGCGTTGTTACTGGGTACTCCATGGCAGTTATGTTCGCAGCCTTTTCTGGCTCAATGTTTGGAGGTGGGATGCCTGGGGGCGGCCAGTCCCTATCTACAGGCATGATGACAATCACGCCTGTCTTGACAACGGAAATTATCTTGGGAGCCATGGCGTTTGGTGTGTTGGTGGCGGTGGTATTTGCCCTCTATCCTGCCTGGCGAGCATCGAAACTCAATCCGGTGGACGCTCTAAGACACGAATAGAATGTTGAGTTGCCAACGCGAACAATCCTCTCTCAATAGGCCTGCGTCGTTTTCTCCGCGGCGCAGGTTGCTCTTTTTCTTTCGACTGTTCAGTTCTGACCTAGCAATCAAACTTGTCCAGTTCGCCCTGACAGATCTTCTTATCCTCTGGGTCGCTTACATCATCGATAGCCTTCTGAGAGAGTTGTTTGTACTTCATGCACTCTGTTTTCTTCCCCGCCGCTGAATACGCTCTGGCTAGCACTTCGTACACGAAGGGAAAATCCCAGTCGTTGAAGTTCTTATCACTGTCCTTGGCCTTCTCAGCAAGCTCCAGACATCGCTTTGCATAATGTAGGGCTGGGTCTGCTCGTCCCTTCTTGGCATGGACTCTTGCTATCATGTAGTATCCTCTGACAGCATTCGCGAGAGTGCCAAACTTGCTCCAGTGATAGGTGGATGTGTATGCCATGAGCATGGCTTGCTCCAGTTCCTCAGCTGTTGGGTTGTCTTTGTCAAGAGCGCTCCAGATTGCGTTGTTTGTTTCCATTGCAATCTTCTTGTGAAACTCATTTAACGTCAACTTCTCGTCTGTCATGTTGCGTCCTCCATTAACACGAATACCACAATTCACAAAGCTACCGTTACTCATCTACCTTTGGGTTGTCTTCTTGCAGGGCTAGAACGCAAGCCATCCCCCATCTACAGCAAGAGTGTGTCCTGTGATGTACTTAGCATCCTCGCTGGCTAGGAAGCAAGCTGCGCCACGAATCCACTCGTTCTCTGCAAGCATAGGCAATGCGGTTCGCGGTTCGATCATTGTCTTTAGCAACTTCTTGTCCTCCATAGCTCCAATCGACATCGCTGTAGGAAAGAATCCTGGCGCTATTGCGTTCACTCGAATATTGTATTGCCCCAGTTCCACCGCCAGCGCCTTCGTCATAGTCACTAGTCCTCCCTTAGACACGTAGTAGCTAACCTCTGTAAATACAGTGCCACCGAAACCGAATGTTGAAGATATGTTGACGATTGATCCTGACTTCTTCGGAATCATCACCTTTGCCGCTTCTCGCGTAGCTAAGAATGCTGATGTGAGATTGACATCCATCACAGTGTGCCAATCTTCTAGAGTCTGCTCAATCAGAGGTTTTACAATATACATTCCAGCATTGTTGACAAGCACGTCGACCGTCCCGAGTTGTTCAACCGTATGCTTCACAAGGTTGATGATATCTGACTCAACTGCAACGTCAGTCTTGTATGGAATTGCAGTGACTCCATGCTTATCTGAAACGTCTTTGGCTATCTTCTCTAGTAGATTCATTCTGCGTGCAGCAAGAACTACGTTTGCACCTGATTCGGCGAAACCATGAGCGAACTGCTCGCCGAGTCCAGCTGATGCACCTGTGATTATCACTGCCTTCCCTTCAAGCTTGTACTTTGCCATGCTAGTCACCAGTTTCTGTTTTGTGAATTCTACATTAAGGTGAACCTGCATATAAATCGTTGACAGGGGCTGATGAAACTGATACTCCTCTCCCAGTAATGGGACGCACCATCATCCTTGAGGTGGGCTATCAATGGCATCTGATTTGGAGCATCAGATTATTCTTCCATCGTATCCTGGGTCTGTATTCGAGTCTGAAACAGTCTTAGAAGACCTATTGGCAGTATTATCGCGAGCCAGATGATTAGGTCTCCAAGGGTTGCCATCAGAAAGCTTTCACCCATTGGGTCCAGCCAGAATTGTCCGAGCTGCATCATCTTCACAAGGGGGAAAACAAGAATTAAGCCAAAGACCTGCTTCAGCTGAACAGCATTGATTTTGCGTGCAAACCTCGGACCAATCTGTCCTCCGATCACCATCCCCGCTCCAAGTGAGAGACCGTAAAGCAAGAGTGGGTAGAATTCTTCTGGTCCCAGAGTCAGATAGTTCATTCCTGTCCCCGCTGTCGCTGTGAACATCATAGTGAACATCGACGTTGCAACCGCAATATGCATGGGCAAACCCAATAGAATGCATAGCACAGGTACCACAATGGCCCCTCCGCCAATCCCAAGGAGTCCAGCTGCCACACCCCCTACAAATCCGCCAAGAAGCGTAATCGCCAGTCTACCCCGGCTCAGTTGGGAGAAGTCGAATGCAGCTATTTCACTGACGATGTTTCCATTCTTTCTCATCTTAGCAAGTAGCATCTTCAAAGCTACCGGGAACAACGTGATGCCAAAGATTAGCCTTAGTATGTAATCATTTGTTATGAGTGTCCTAAGAGTCACACCAATCAGTGAACCCGGTATTGTTGTGATAGCAAGGAACAGTCCAACTTTCACTGCAATCGGTCTTGGCTTCTGCCGCCAGTATGCCACTGTGCTGGCTACTGCTACAAAAAACGCAGCTATCA
>WTCK01000162.1 GCA_013138615.1 Candidatus Thorarchaeota archaeon
GTCTGGGATGTGAAGGCCCTGCTGTTCTGAAACTTCTAGGAGTGCCTTTGCAATGGGGTGTTCAGACATCCTTTCAAGTGCAGTCGCTATCGTAAGAACTTCCTTTTTCGTAGCGCCATTATGAACACACACATGATCAACAGCTAAACGGCCCTCAGTGAGAGTTCCGGTTTTGTCAAATGCCACCGCGTAGACATCGCTCATGCTTTCCACATACTTTGAGCCTTTGATGAGTACTCCATTGCGAGCAGACCCAGCTATTGAGGATACCATACTGACCGGAATCGAAATGGCAAATGCACAAGGACACGATATTACTAGGAGGGTCAAGCCTCTGTAAATGGAATCCTGTGGGCTAAGACCAAAGAGAAACGAACCTATGACAAGAGCGAACGAGAGAATTACTACAGCTGGCGTATAGACGTGCGAGAACCTTGATACGAAGGCTTCAGTAGGAGAACGCTTTCCACGGGCTTCTTCGACCAACTTCACAATCTGAGCTAGCATAGTATTTTCAGAGGTTTTTGTGACGCGAATTTCAAGGAACCCTTCCTGATTTATTGTTCCTGCATAAACATCATCCGTAATTGACTTGACGACTGGAAGCGACTCGCCTGTTATGGTGGCCTGATTGACTGTGGAATTTCCTTTTACGACTTCACCATCAAGACCGATTCTTTCGCCCGGTTTGACGCAGATTATATCATCTACTTTCACATCTTCCACATGAATGCAGGCTTCT
This sequence comes from Candidatus Thorarchaeota archaeon, assembly GCA_013138615.1. GTDB lineage: Archaea > Asgardarchaeota > Thorarchaeia > Thorarchaeales > Thorarchaeaceae > WTCK01. The sequence goes on from WTCK01000162.1 coordinate 743, forward strand.
GCTCCATCAACCTTGATTGTAACGGTTTGTGGGGACAGCTCTAGTAGTGATTGAATGTCTTTTCGAACCCGAGATCCAGCTTTCTCTTCAAGCAGCTCTGCGAGATAGAACAGCAGCATTACAGCCGCACCTTCTTCCGGCGCACCTATGAGCAACGCGCCAAAAGCTGCAACAGTCATGAGGAAGTTTATGTCGAGATGTATTTTCGCCGCTCCTCTCAGCCCTCTAGGAATGACCCATCTTCCTGCTGAAACTATTGACACAATGAATGCCGAATAAACCCAGATTGCATCGAAATTTGACCATTGAAGTGCAAATCCACCGGCAAAGGCTACCGCTGACAAAATTGCAAGGGTGTACTTCACGCGAAAATCAGTATCACCTGCTCTTGCCGCCTCTGCGGCGCAATGAGAACAGTAATGCTCAGTTTCCTGAGACATGTTCAATCGCCCTTTCTAGAATATCTCTCACACACTGATCATCGAGAGAGTGATAGACTTGTTTGCCATCGCGTTTCTTTCCTACGAAGCCAAGATTTCCCAGAATGCTAAGATGATGACTAACGCTGCTTATTGACATGCCCAACTCACTGGCAATCTCGGACACGCTTCGTTTCTTGTTCTCCGCAAGTATCGCTATTACGCGGAGTCTAGACTGATCGGACAACGCCTTGAAGATCCTAACAAGCGCTTCCAAATCATTGCTGTCTTTCCTCAGTTGGGAACTTAGAGTAGCCATAATCTAACCCACATTATCATATTTGAACAAGTATTTGAATGTTTTATTGCAAATAAGGCTTGCTTTAGGGCAGTGATTCCATATCGTACTTCATGAATACTACTCATATCGACAAGGAACAATTATGTAGGCTTTAGAGGGAGTTTCAACAGATGGGATAACTTCGCGACTGTGACTCTATTCAATCGCGAGAAAGTGTGACATTTCAAGGATATTGCATGTTCCAAATTACGCATCCTGCAATAGGCTTTGAAAACCACGAAATACCGGAGCGGCTTCGACATGAATGGGGACCGAAAACAGCTACTAGATGACCTCCATAAGAAGGTGATCGAGAAAGCTAGTGACGGAATTGTCGTACTTAAGGATGAGAAGATAGTTCTTTCAAACCATGCATTCGTTGCTATGTTAGATTATGAAGGTTCTGAGCTGGAGGGTACCAAGTTTGAAGATCTTATTGAACCATCCCGCATTCATGAATATCGAGACCGCTGGGAATCAATCGTGCACCAAGAAGACTCGACAGGAACGATACGTGCTCGGCTTCTAACAAAAAGAAAGCGGATACTAAACGTTGAGATGAGTACCGCAACTCTTGATTTCGAGGGCGAACCAGCTCTGGTGACAGTTGTTAGAGACGTTTCTGAACGAACGACGTTGGAAGCGGCTGTGGAGGAATCTGAGGCCCGCTACCGAACCTTGTACGAATCCTCGCCCATCGCATACTTCACATTGAGCCCGAGAGGAATAGTTCAGCAAGTGAACAATGCTGCTGAAAAACTTCTAGGCTATTCCGAAGAGGATATGACAAAAAGAAACATCTCAGCGTTTCTCCCCAAGGATGAAGAAGCTCGCGAGATGGGAAATCAGGTTATCGCGGAGATCCTTCAAGGAAAAAATCTCGAAGATATTGAGATGCAGCTTCAGCATGCAGAAGGAAAGAAAGTATGGGTCAGCATCACTTCGAGCGTTCTAAGCGATTCAGTCAAATCATCCAGCATTGGTCTTATGGCGTTGGAGATTGACAGGAGGAAAGCTGCTGAACGCAGAGAGGCTGAAGAGCGCGAAAGAGCAAACCTCTATCTTGAAGTCATGACACACGACCTCAACAATATCAACCAGAGCGCGCTGTTTACAATGGAGCTTCTCACAACTACAGTGGAATTGCCAGAGAATCTCCATTCTGTCTTAACCGAAACATCCTGGAATGTGCGGCGTTCTGCTAGAATGATTGCGAATATGAGGGCCATTATCACATTAAAGCAATCGCCCCCCACAAAAAGCAAAACTGACCTCCATCCCCATCTTGAACGAGCGGCGTCTGCAGCTGATAGGGACTTTCCATGGAAGAGTCTCAAGATCAACTCAAATATCACTGATGACGCATTTGAGGTTGCAGGTCACATGTACCTCTGGAGTGTTTTCTTCAACATTATTCACAATTCCATGATGTTCACTGAAGGCAATGAAATCAACGTCAACGTACACGCAGAGCTGATAGATTCCGGGCGGATGATTCGGATTGCGTTCGAGGATTACGGCCCCGGGATACAGGACGATATGAAGCAGTACATCTTCAAGCGTACTGGCAGTCCCGACGCGCAAGTTGTTGGCCGGGGTTTGGGATTGACTGTGGTTGATCATTACATCACTGATCTGGGTGGAACAGTATGGGTTGAAGATCGAGTTGAGGGTGATCATTCCCAAGGCACAAGAATAGTTATGCTTCTTCCTGCATGGATCGAGAAGAAGGAACTCCCCTGTGGAAGAGCAACCTGTATCACATTTTACAAGTCAGACCATTGCCTGTTCTGCGAGCCAACCTACGATATTCTCATGATGGTTCTGGATGAGATGAGCATACCACATCATCACGTTGAGGTGATTAACGTCGACGATCCCTCCGCGGGAATTTCTGAAGGCGAATTGCCCATGCTCCCCTTCGTTAAGATTTGTGATGTCGAGCTAACTGGCCTTGTTTCAGATGACCAAGTCCGGTCCGCTGTCATGACGCTTCTTATGAAAGATTGCTATCCTGAGCCTTAGTAGTAGTTTAGCTTAGCTTTCGGAACTATTATCCGAGAGCACCTAGCATGTCAATGAGGCTGATAATAATGACAGAGTTCGGAATACAAATCGAGCCTCAGTTTGGATTTTCTCTAGATGAGGTTGAGCGAATTGCAGAAGTCGGTATTGCGAATGGCTTCTCAACTCTCTGGTTTTCAGACCATTTCATGCTTGATGCGCATGCCGTGGACAAGGTGCTTCTGGATCCGTGGCTACTAATGACTGCTCTCGTGACGACAAACAAGGAAATACGAGTTGGGAGCCTCGTCTTCTGCAATAGCTACAGGTCACCTCCACTCCACGCCAAAATGGCGGCAACGCTTGACAACCTATCAGACGGGAGATTTGAATTTGGCCTAGGCGCAGGGTGGAAGAAACTAGAGTACGATGCCTACGGATATCCATTTCCCGACGACTTAACGCGAATCGCTCAGCTTGGCGAAGCAATCCA
>WTCK01000112.1 GCA_013138615.1 Candidatus Thorarchaeota archaeon
GTGTGTCCCAACTGAGCTGCGTATTATTGTTTATGGGCCCACTAATTGCTCAGTAGTGCACCAACTTCTCGAGCGTATTTCCTCATCTGTGTCACTGCTAACCCCATTGAGGTTAGGTCCTTTGCAGCGCCCATGAGGAGAAAGTCTCCTGCATGAGAAAGAACCACAAACCCTCCCTTTCCACGGATTACAACCTCGTAGAGCTCGTCAAGGTACAGCTTCTCAGCAGCCATCTCTCCAGTCATGAGTAAAGCGGCACTTACAGCTGCCATTAGGTCTGGATCAGCATCTGATTCCTCTGTTGCAAAATAAGCCAGCTTAACTCCCTGTTTGCTCACTACTGCAATAGCATCGAGATCAGCGTAGTTAGTCAAGCCCATTAGGAGCTCTACAAGCTCCTTCTCCTTCTGGGGATCGATATGTGATGACATTCTCTTTTCTCCTTGTTTTTACTAGTCGATGCTCATTTCGCAACGAGCTTGCTCTTTTTCTTGCCCGCCTTCGACTTGGTCTTTGCGGCCTTTGGCGGCGTCTGTTCGACCTCGGTACGGAAGAATGTGATGAGGTCGCTAAGTCTTTCTTTCATCTCTGCCTTGATTGGACTCAGGATTGCATCAGGTGTGCCTTTCAAGAGTTCAATGCCCAACACCCTTCCGTTCTTAACAATCACACGTGGAATGAAACCCTCTGCCATAAATGTGCCTTCAGGTGGGTCCTTTACTTTTTCGAAGCGTCTCTCTATCTTCTCCTGTCCGAAAACTGAGATTCTGTGTTCCGCTACTGTGAACAATGTGTTGTATACAATCAGCAGCTCTCTCTGATAACCTTCTGGAGGTGCAACAGTTTCAAGCTCCTTTATCATCTCATCAATCATAGACTGGTCGACTGTCTGTACAGCAGCACCTGATGACGACGGTCTGGCTGTTGCAGTCGGGACCGGTGGGGGCTTTGTCGGCCTGGAGGCTTGTGGTCTAGGAAGCGGTGCAGTTGAGGCTGTTGTGGTTTCCTCTACTGCGGGCTGAGTCTTTTCCACCTTTGGCGTTGGAGGCCTAGGTGGAGGTGCCTTCTCTCCCGGTTTTATCACCTTTATTGCGGCAGTAGTGCCGTCAAGCGCAGTGAAAAATGTGGGAGGTTCTTCACCTTCATCCACTGGGCGCACCTTGAAGTTGAAACCGTACTCGGATCTGAGGTTGGTTGCAACTCTGGCGCCGATGAACTTTTTCCTGATATTGGCTTGACCACCTTTCCACAGGTAAATGCTCTTCGATGAATCATCCACGACGCATAGCACCTTCGTAGAATCCAAGTTCCCTTTTGTGAGCTCGATTTCTTGTAGAGTGCCATCCTCGAAGACTTCGTACCCTGTAACCATAATGGATCACGACGCTATTCTTTTTCCTCTGACCGCCAGGATGCATCATCTCTCACGAGGGTGAAGAGAGGTAGCGGAGTGAGTCAAGAGTCTCAGCATTTTGCATATCACAGTTTGTGGTATAATACTGTTGTGTGTTTGTGTGCTTTGAATATCGGTACTGGGGGATGATTCAATGGTGCAGCTGGTTTTTCAAAACGCCTTTTGCTAAGAGCATGAAATTTCATCCGCTACTCCAAATGTATTGCTAGTCAGTGGTGAGAAGTGATGCTGAGCCAGGCTCAAAAGCAAACCAGACTCCCGAACTATCATTCTCTTTCAGCATTTGTACCAATTCCTCGTCTTGAGTTATTGACGTGACTTTTTGGTTTCCGAATTGTAGAATGACTTTATGCATCCCTCCTAATGGGATGATTGATACTAATTCGACGGCGGGCGCATCTGATCGCTTTCCACAGCCTATCTTGATATCCTCCGGTTTAACAGAGAAGACAACATGCGAACCATTCTGACTTGTTCCGCTCACCAAGAATCTCCAATCGTTAACATTAACTAGAATCTCGCTTCCCGTGCTCTTCACAACTTCTCCAACGAAAACGTTTCCTCCTCCAACAAAGCGTGCAACAAACTCATTCTTCGGATGATTGTACAAATCCTCTGGAGCCCCAACCTGACTAACTACTCCTTTGTTAAGCACAGCGACTCTATCCGAGATAGCAAAGGCTTCGGATTGACTGTGTGTCACGTAGAGGGTAGTAACGCCAAGTTCTCTCTGTATTTTTCTAATCTCGAACTGGAGGGTTTCTCGCAATTGGGGATCTAGAGATGAGAGCGGCTCGTCTAGCAGAAGCAGTTGTGGCTCCTTGGCTAGCGCTCGAGCAAGTGCAACGCGCTGTGCTTCTCCGCCGCTTATTTCACGCGTTCTTCGGAAAAGGAGGTTGCGAATACCAAGCAAATCTGACAGCGCCTCAACGCGATTGATTGTCTTCTCTCTGCTCCACCCAGAAACCTCCAATCCAAAAGCTATGTTCTGGTAAACTGACATGTGGGGGAAAAGCGCAACTGATTGGAGCACCATCCCGATTTCTCTATCACGAGGCGGCACATCCAGGATGTTCGCACCGTCAAATGTGAGTGTTCCATGATTCGGGGTTATGAAACCTGCAACCATCCTGAGTGTGGTTGTCTTCCCAGAGCCGCTCGGGCCCAAAAGGGCTAGTAGCTCCCCATCTTCAAGCGTCAAATCAATGGG
>WTCK01000033.1 GCA_013138615.1 Candidatus Thorarchaeota archaeon
TTGCTCTCGCGAGACCTCCGATGATATTCAACAGCGTAGTCTTGCCTGACCCTGAAGGTCCGACTATTGCAATCATTTCACCTTGTTCGATCTTCATCGAGAGACCCCGAAGTGCCTGCACTTCAAGGTTACCGAGCTTGAAAACTTTCATGAGATCGTCACATTGAATGTAGCTTACCATTTCTTACACCTCATTCCCGTAGAACGTCCACCTTATCTTCCGTAAATCTTGATGTCATTAGCACCGGTATGAGCGCTGAAATCAAGACAGCAATCGCAATTGCCGCCATGCCAAGGATGGCAAGCGGTGACAGGACAATTTGCGGCCGGACCAATATCTGAGTGCTCTCGCTCACATTAGCGATATCACCAAATAGCTGGATGAAACCAGTGAGCAGACCTAGCATAAGGGAGAACAAACCCATAACCAGCACTTCGCCTGCGAGCACCTTGAGGGTCTGTCCACGAGTGAAACCTCTTACCCCAAGAAGCGTGGTTTCATACTCTTTTTCCTTTAGCGTAAGCCCTACTATTAGCAAGGTTCCAACGACAGCGAGCACGCCGCCGAACAGTATACCGACCCATCGTGCACGGGTGCCGCCCACTTCGAATGTATTCTCTTGCGCTGCTGCAACTCTTGTTGTCGAGGAGTCCGTATCAACAACCTCAGGGAACGCAACGTAAATTTCCTGTTCAAGGAGCGTGCCGTTGGTGCCTGGAATTGTCTTCATCAACAGATGCCCAGTTGATATATCTTCGAGGCCGGTTTCCTTGAGGTAGTCGGAAGGCACGTACGAAGGGTAGGTTCCACCTAAGGCAATATCCCCGACCATATCCCCGACCATATCCGCTAACAAAACCTCTACTGGGCTCACATAACCAATCAACGCCACAATATCCATCCTATGGAGGTCACTTGAACCAGTTCCCCTGAGAGTTATGGAGTTTCCAACACGAAGTTCTAACTGTCTTGCTAGAGAAACTGACAATATGATTTTGTTTCCAGTGAAGTTTGAAAGAACATCCTCTAGAACCGCGCCGGAAAACCAACTGGTTTCGTAGAAGGCTGCTTCAGTCCAAGTCGCGGGTTCCATTCCTCTGATATCAACCCCGCCCCGAGTACTGGTCAACGTAAGCCTGTATTCGACAGTCAAGTCTGTAACACCCTCAAAATTCTGCACAGACTCTTGGATTTCTGTCATATTCGATCCCGTAAGAAATGATGCGCTCACGTCGGAACCCACATAGTAAAGGTTGGTCCTTTCAAGCCTATCCTGCTCCGCAAACAAGCTGCCTACGCTGAATAAGCCATAAGACACAATGAGAGCCACAGTAAAGACGAGTGCCGCGTTCCTTACAGGATTTCGTTGGACATTTCTGGTTGCCAATGCTCCAAAGGGCCCAAAGAACCTACCGCCAACACGAACTACAAATTCCTGAAACTTCTGGGAGCCGCTCAGCAGTATCTTCGTCAGGCCATACAGAAACAGTATTGGTCCGATGAAATTTAGAAGTGCATCTATGGGGGTCCAAAGCGCAATTGCAATAAGAACGATGAAGCCAGAGCTCATGGCAGTAGCTAGCAAGGTCTGCATGCTGATTCCCAAGGTCCACACTACAATCTTGTAAGTGCCCAACAATAGAGCTATCCGAGGCAAGAGTTTCTTGTATTCGCGCTGCTCTTCGATGTAGATATACTGCTTGAGACTGTCTAGAGGATCCAATTTTGCAGCACGGTCCGCAGGTCCACGCACTGACCATAGGGCAATAATGAGACCAAAGCCAATGATGACAGCGGTATTGATTGGATTCGCACTCAGCGCGACGAACGGTGTTTCCATGCTCACGTCAAGAATCAAATGTGCAACGGCGGTCCCAAAGAATAGGCCGGTGACCCCTCCAATCAGCCCAATTATGGCTCCCTCGAACATCAACATACGTTTGATTGTCTTTGGACCGAACCCCTTGGTCTGTAGTAGACCAAATTCCCGCCTTCTTAGATTGTAACTAACATCACTCAGCATCGTTGAGGAGTACCAGCTCATGAAGATAATCGGTGCTGCCAAGCTCACAAACGCCAGAATTAGAATTCCTGACATTAATGATAGCATCTGCAACGTAGAACCAATGAGGTTGGTAACCTGAGTGTTGAAGTGAGCTGTTCTGTCCTCCACCCTTGCTAGGGTATCAGCGATGTTCGCGGCTGATGCTCCTACATCATAGGGATTTACTAAAACATCTCGGTCCAGTCGGCATAGGAAGCCGCTGGACATGACCATGCTGGTCACATTCTCCTGTTGGTCGAACCACTGAATCACGGGGCGTATCGTCGATTCCCAATCCACAATCAAGAGATCATAAATTCGCCAATCACCTATCGGAATCTGAATGAAGCCTAAGTCAATAATTTGCGCAGGATTAAGCAACTGGGCGGTTTGCGATGGAATGTCGATGAATCCGGCAATCGTCAAATTGATATCCACAGATGAGAAGTATGGGAACTCCGTGATCATAATTGGTATGGATGTCTGAATGATCTCACCAGCTTTCAAGAGCGATGCGTTCGCAGAACTCGCAATTACCCACGTTTCATTTGCAGCTAGTGACGCAGACCCATTGATATGCTCGAAAGTATTCCAAAGCGTACTCTGTGGATCAGCTCCCACAATGTCAAAGGATTCACTTCTACTTGCATTATGGTTGTATGTGTACTTGCTGTAGACGTCTACGCTCGTGACATCAGGTATATCCTCCATGAGCGTCTTAAGATCGGTGAAGTTCTGGTTCGACCAAGTGACGTTGTTTGCCGAAACGCGGGCATCATAGTCAAGCTCGTCAAGCGCGTTCAATAGAGCCTCCTTTGTCATAACATCAGCTGAAACAATCATGCTTGAGAAAAACGTGGTCGCAATGAGCACTCCGATTGTGAGTGCAATGAACAGCTTATAGCCTCTGAGAACTCTCTTGATGGCGTACTTGAACATCTCTTGTCACTCTCTTTGTCGCTTTTAAAGTTCATTATAAAGTTCTTGTAGGATTCATCTAGTCATTCCGAAACCCGCAAGGAAGAAAGTGAGAAAATCGTCCCCTGCAAGTTTAGGACCTGTCATGATGTCGTCAGCTAACGCGTTTGAATCACTCACAAAGTCTAACATTGACGTTTCACCATGGGATTGTTCCGTGAAATGGGAACATTTGACTTATGCCGAACGCAATCGCATTTTCTTATAAGTAGTTTGGTGAACGCCAAACGTTCGGTAAAATTCAATCGAATGGGACTTAACAAACATCAGGTGCTGCGACTTATCCTTCGTCTGGTACGGTTTCAGTGGGCTCGAATTGTTCATCCCAAGCCCTCCTCTTGTTGTACACTGCTGCCAAACATATCACCATTGCCATCAGTGCAAGGCTGGATGACACCACAGTTGGCATCGTCACCCAAGGGTCGACTGGAGTGTAAGTGGACTCAATCAGGTTCACTGTCAGGTGGTAGGTTGTAGCCGAATTGTTCGCCATGTCAAAAGCGGAAATCCAGAGTTCATGACTCCGATTGAATTGTAGCCTGTTAATTGATGCCACATAGTAGCTCCCGTTGTGAAGCAATTCATATTCAGTACGATTCAAAGCTGAATCCTGTACTATCAGTGAAACATTTCTTACGCCTGAAGCCAGGTCTCTAACGTCGGCCCATGCGGTGAAAGGCTCGCCCTCATAGGCTGATCTTGAGATGTTCCACACTTCTATTGTAGGGCGGAGAGTATCCTGCAAAACTGCAATTTCCCGTTGCTGCGGATTCGCCGCTGATGTGTTAACAACAACGCCGTGAGCGAGAATCATCACTGCAACCAGGATGACAGCCATATGGAGTACCTTTCTGCCGCTCATAGTAGTCATTCAAGTCAATGATTCGACCTTAATTAGATGCTCTGTTAATGCAGTCCATCTGGATAACGCACAGCAGACGTGAACTAAGCTCACGGAAATGAAGAAGGAAAAGGTGGGCACAGTGATCAACAAGCAAAGCGACGCTTGCCGCGCCACCACCATATCTATTTCGCGTCGCCTTCCGATGTACCCATTTTGGAGTACGCGCAAGACTCTCAACCGCACGCCATAGTTGATGAATCGACTTGTTCACGATACCTGTGCCCTTGCTGCAATGCACCTATGTCATTGCGCTTTGTGTCCTTATAGCTTTTGGTTCCTGCCTAGTTCCCCCATTCTTGATGGCGGCGCTACGCTCTGGGTGTCCGTCTGCGGTCAAAACTATTAGGACATATTAGGTTTAGCTTCGGATGTATAAAAGTCATTCGGGGGTATGCAGGTTCTGGCTACATTGCCGCCAATTCCCAAAGACGCGGCATTGGAGGCAATGTGGAACAAGAACGCACAAGCGAATGAAGAGCACGAGGCAAAATCGTGGCCCTTCTATATCCAATGTAAGCAGTATCGTGTATGACC
>WTCK01000144.1 GCA_013138615.1 Candidatus Thorarchaeota archaeon
TTAGAGGGGTGATGCCCTACAGCCCCGGATTCGGCTATCTTGAACTAGATGGGCTTGTCAATGAGAATGGAGTTTTCATTTTCCCTCCACTCACTGCCTTTCTGTATGCCATCGGTGTTATGATTCCGGTGGATGGCTGGGGAATTGGCCTTCTTTTCGCAATCTTTGGCTATTTCACTGCTTTACCGGTTTATGGAATTGCCAAGCAGCTATCAGGTAACAAACGAATCGGTGAAGTCGCTGCTTTCACCTACCTCATGAATCCGAATGTCCTTTACCATACCACCTTTGTGTGGTTGAATACAGCACCGTTCATTTTCTTCTTCTTCTCAGGCTTCTACATGCTCACCAAGGGTAAGCGTGATACCGCAACGCTACTCATTGTGACAGCAGCGTTATTCAAACAGACTGCGTTGTTCTTGGGCATTCCACTTGTCATTTACTTGATTCTAAGAACGCAGTATTCCTCCCGGATAATAGCATCTACCACAGAGAGAGCGAAGAGGTTCTTGGAACGTACTACCGAATTCTTTGACATTCGCCAGTTCACGATTAGCGTCCTAATCGTCTTCGTCTTTGTTGGAGCTCTTATGTTCCCATTTTTCATTGCACAACCAAACATGTTGACCAATCTGCGTTTGGCCATGGGAGGCTTTCCTCTTGTATCACTGACAGAACTCCCTGGCTATGGGAGCCCGATGCGTCTTCAACTTCTGGCGGTAGTCGTAGGCATCCCCGTACTCGCACAGATACTTGATGGGCTAGTATACTACGGATTTCTACTCTGGTTCGGTACGGCTCTTATTGTTGGCTTCATGTTCCTTGAACCGAAGGATGGTGACAAGAAGAGTTTCTATCTTCGTCGTCTACTATTGCTTACAATGATCCTGATGCTTTGGGTTCATCTAACAGGCCCTCGAGGCGTTTACAAGTACTACTTCACTCTATTTGCTCCATTCTTCTCTATATTCTCGTCTACGCAGATGGTCACAAATCGTGACGAAACAGTACCATTCTCACTGTCCATGCTTTGGCTACCAATTGCTCTCAGCCTTATGATACTCCTCCCTTCCCGAAACATCTACCTCTTCAGTGTCATACTGATTCTTGTTGGCTATGCCCTTGCTGATAAGATTGGCACGTTCTGGTCTTTCGTTAAGGCTCCTGGGAGATACATTGTCAAGCAGTCTAGTGGTCGACTGCCACGTGCTTCGGTTGTTCTCAAAGATATCAAGACAAATCTTATCGCAATCCACAGCGGACTATTCGCTACTTTTGATTACTATCTGAATGAAGAACAGGTCAATAAGCACTTAGCAGACGACGCGTGAAAATTACTATGCGATCTCCTTGAGTTCTTTCTTCTTCGTTTTTAGATGCTTCTTCAAGCTCTGCAGGCGAGTATCGAGTTTCTTGACCTGCTCATCGTAGGTTTCCTTCGCCATTATTCCTGAGGAGAGCCTCTGATCGATGTGATCCTTTAGTTGTTGTATGGACTTGATTTCTCGCTGGAGTGCTTTGATGTCCGTCTGCAAATCTACTTCTTGATTCTCCTCTGGAGTCTTGAATTGCTTGGTGGGTATCATTATTCCAAGCTGCTGTTGAGTCTTTTCTGCGAAATCTTGGAACTGATCGCGCAGCGTTTCTACGTTGCCGTCGACCTTTGTGATCTGCTCTGCTACTTTTCCAATATCTTTCTGTAGGTCAAACACTGCATTGACGAGCCTTCGAAGAGCGCCCTCCATCTCGTCGAGCTTTGCAGATGAAACCTCAGCAGCGGGCGCACCTTTTTTGGATTCGGCCTTGGCCACCTTGCTTGGTTTAGTTAGTCTGACATCTCCACTGAGCCATCTTAGGGCATTAATTGCAAATGTCTGATTTCCAGCATGCTTTAGTCCGCCCCCTTTTCGGAATATTTCATAGCTGCCTGAGCAGATGACTCGCCCCTTCCCATATTCGGCAACAGCGATTACGGGTTGATTTGCCGGGTCCGCCATTTCAGATGTAGATGCTATTACTACTGCGCTTCCTGACACCTTCAGTGAGCACCCGGATGGGTATAGTATGTCTTTAACGTCTTCAGTGCATGGATGTGCAATGAGATTGCTGACAAATGGCATCGTAGGCAAACCAGCATTGCTTCTCTCATCCTTTACAGCAGTATTGTCAAATTCAATGCCAAAGGTCTTGGACAACTTGGTGAGATTGTTCATCAGTCCACGGTCGCCGCCCGAAAGCGAGAGCAGGAACAACCCACCGCCAGCCTTCACATAACGCGTCAGAATCTCTATCTCTGTAGGCCGCAGTTTGGAGCTGTTTGGACATCCAAAGACCAACACTTCTGCATCTTTGATATTCTTGGCTATTATCATGAATTCGGTATATGGTTCTACGTCGAGGTCATTGTCAGTGAGAAGTTTCCCAAGTGTAGAATATGTGGTGTCTAGTTTCCCGCGTTCGTTCTGTGTTTGGTCGAAGAAGACCTTCATTCTCCTGTTCAATTGGGACCACCTGTGAAGCCAATTCAAATTATAAGATGTGCGCTAATGAGGATTGTGCGCGTGTCTTTGCACTGCTTTCGAACGATTTATTTCAAACCCGTACAGTCAGTGATCAATATGAGTGACAACGAATCCTGTCTTTTCTGCAAGATAGTTCGTGGTGAGATACCCGCTTCTGTCATTTTCGAAGACAAATTCACGATGGCCTTCATGGACATATTTCCCATTAGCAAAGGACACTGTCTACTGATTCCAAAGCAGCACTATGTGAACATGCTGGATGTTGATGTAAAAATCGCCAAGCGTCTTGGTGCCCGTCTAGTGGAGTTGAACCGCAAGGTGCACTCAGCATTTGAACCGGATGGCATAATCAATGTAATTGCCAATGGGGTTGGCGCGGGACAAGAGGTTCCCCATTTACATATTCACGTGATCCCCAGAAACGAAGGCGACAGATTTGGTTTCATGTTTCCAGACGACTACCGTGAGGAGATGGCTCCACGCGATGAGCTTGATAGTGTTGCCAAAATTATCCGGGCTTCCACTGACGTGCTTGGTTCGAAATAACGGGTAGTCTAGGACTCTATCTGATATCAAGCAGATTCAGACCGGTTGCTTCATCCCTAGCTCGCATAACATCCTCGTCCATTTCCGTGATGATTCATTCCATTGTGACAGACACTTCGCACCCCGGCATTAGATGGCCTCCATAACACCTGCCGTCTTGATCTGCAACAACTATGTGCGCGTGTACAATGAGCCCCCCCTCATGTGTCGATGCGATGTTTCCCATGCATGATACAACTTCAAGGTCTTTGTCCACAGTGAATGTCTTGTATTTCATGCTCTCTCTTTCAAAAAAGCCCAGACTAGCCTTTGATACTGCTCCTATCAATGTCAGTTGACCGGCCCTAACGCCATGTTTCGAAGAAACGGTTTCAATCGTCTTTAGAATGTCCTCGCCAGGCTCCATGCGCGCGAAGATAACTCGTTTCGCTTCAGTAGTGAGTGAGCGCACCATGGGCTGGCAAAAGGTTGGCTCCTCATATGAACTGCTCGGAATGTATTTCTAGTTCATTGGAAGTGCTTATCAGGAATCAATAGCCCACTTCTGGAGTGAGTGACTTTAGTGAAGGATGAGAAATCCGAAGACGAAAATCAATCCACCTTAGATGATTACTTCGGTGGTCATGAAAATTCCGGTGCAAAAGCAAAGCCAGATGCTATTGCTAAGGACGACTCACAACCTGGAAAACCGTCTGTAAATGCAAATGTTGTACGCTCAGCCAACGCCAAGCCCACTCCACCTAATGACGAAAAAGAACGAACAGAAGCAGCTGCGGCCGAAGTCAAGCGACCTCACAAAGTTGGCCACCGCGACATGCCAAAGAATCTTCCAGCCTCGTTCCTTCTTTCTATTGACTACGATAGGGACACAAACAAGGCTATTGCTAGCCTCTACAATCCCGAAACTAAGAGGGTTCATTTCTGGACTGACAATAGCGGGCACAAACCGTATATGTACACCGACCTGTCGCAACAGAAAGTCGAGAAGATTAGAGGAATTCAAGGTCATCGTGGTTTCGTGCGCACCGAGGCAGTTGAGCTCACTGATTTGCTCCGTGATGAGCAAGTTGCTATGACCAAGATAATCGCTAACGATCCCCTCAGCATTGGTGGTCTCGCGGATTCGATGAGAGAGAGCCTGCGAATCAATGGAGTAAGTCATGCTTGGGAAGCTAATATCCGATATCACCATACGTACACCTACGATATGAGATTTGTTTCCGGTCTCAGCTACAGGATTGAGAATGGGAATCTTGTGGCCAGTCCCCCGGAAATTGACAAGAAAATCATGAAAGAGTTCAAGCGAACCATTCCGGGTTCGGAGGGTATTGAGAGAATCATCGAAAACTACGCTCCCATGTTCTTTGGTGAGGTTCCTGACATTCGGCGGATTGCCTTAGACATCGAAGTGTATGCACCGGTCAAGAACAGAATACCAGACGCTTCGACGGCTCCCAACATGGTCACAGCAATCGGTCTCTCCGATAATGAAGGTTACAGCAAGTGTTTCGTTCTCAACCGAAAAGGACATCCCGTCGGCAAGAAAAGGGATGATTTTCCAAAGGGTCTTGAGATTGTGTATTTCGATGACGAGGCTGAGATGCTTGTGAAGGCATTCGAAGTCATCGATGATTATCCAATAGTTCTGACTTTTGTAGGGGATGCCTTCGATCTGAACTACCTCTATCATAGGGCTCAGCGCCTGAAGGTCGATCTGCATACTTACTGCCCTATCAGAATGAATCGCGCAAATGACACCGCATTCCTTCGCAGCGGAATCCATGTGGATCTCTATAGGTTCCTCAAGAACCCCTCCATTCGAATCTATGCTATGTCAGGTGCTTATGACCGGGCAAACCTGGAAACGATTGCCCAAGGCCTGTTAGGCAAAGGAAAACTCGAACTCACCACTGACATCTCATCTCTTCCCTACTATGAGCTAGCTCAATATTGTTGGCGCGACGCTAACATAACATTGGACCTTACAAGATTCGATGATAACCTCCTCCTCCGATTAGTTGTCTTGCTGATGCGCATATCCCGATTGTCGATGGAAGATGTGACTCGTCTGGGCATCTCCTCTTGGATTCAGTCCCTATTCAGACAAGAACACCGTTCTCGAGGGGCTCTGATCCCTCGACAGTCTGATATAGAGGCCGCCAAATCTGCGGAAGCGCATACTGAAGCCATGATAAAGGACAAATCCTTCAAGGGCGCAATCGTAATCGACCCAATTGCGGGAGTTCACTTCAATGCCACGGTACTTGACTTTGCCAGTCTGTATCCAACAATTATGAAGCGGCATAACATCAGTTACGAAACAGTCGATTGCCCACATGAG
>WTCK01000019.1 GCA_013138615.1 Candidatus Thorarchaeota archaeon
ATATCTCGGGACGGAGCCGCATGAGGTTCCCGGCCACTTCGCCAACTCCCGCAAGGCCTGCCATCCCTCCTGAAATAATCATTGTAATCAATGCGATTTTTAGGAAGTTGATTCCTGACGCTGCTCCTGCTTCAGGGTTCTCCCCTACTACGTTGATTTCATAACCCAATTTTGTTTCGGGAATCCCATCCTTCGTTCTAACTAGATAATAATGAATCAAGAATGTTAGGGCAAGTACCAAGAGTATCGTCAAATGAATGCGCGTTCCTGGCAGTTGCCAGATTTGAGAATTTATAGGAAATAGTGGGGACTGCGTGAAGCCCCAACCCTCAGGATCTTTCCAAGGTCCATTTACAAGATACACAATAAGAAGGTAGGCCGGAAACACCATCAAGAAACTTAGAACAACATCCGCACCTTTGAATTTGCCCAATACACGGAAGATGGCTACTGGGATAGCCCACAGAGCACCCAATGCAAAACCTGCTGCAAACATGAGTGGTATTAGCAGTACCGCTGGTAAGTCAGGAAAGGAGAATGCAACGCCTGCTGCGGCGATTGCTCCTACAAGAAACTGCCCCTCCGCGCCTATGTTGTCAATCTTTGCTCTGAAGGGCACAGAAAGCCCGATTCCGATACAGAGAAGCGGTATCATCCGTGATAGGGTTTCTGCCAGACCGTACTGTGTGAAGAAGGCGACTCTGAAGATGTTAAAGTACAACAATAGGGGGTTCACACCTTGAAGAACGAATAGCACTGCAACGACCCCTAGTCCCATAGCTAAGGAAGCCAGTCTTATGATTAACGACTCCGCGAAGGTCAGCTTCCTACCACGTTTCTTCGTTTTGATTTCCATGAACCTAAGATTCAATCAGTTCAACCTCTCCTACGCTGCTGTTTTCGCCAACCACGCCACCCATCAATAGACCTACAGATTCGCGTGTAGCAGAATCTGCGTCGAGAATTCCGATAATCTCCCCCTTGTACATGACAGCAATCATATCACTGAGTGTCATTATTTCTGTCAAGTCACTGGAAATTAGAAGTACTGCAGCTCCGGCGGTTCTCATCTTGAGAAGCTCTTGCCGAACAAACTGGGTAGTAGCCACATCCAGGCCAAACGTTGGGTTTTCTGCGACAAGCAATAGCTGTTCCCCCTTGGGCGGCTGTCGCGACAATTCGCGAGCTACGACCACTTTCTGTCTATTGCCCCCTGAAAGGCTGCGCACGGGAGCTAACGGGCTTGGGGTTTCAATTGAGAATCGCTTGATTAGCCTGTCAGTTTTCTTAATCATTGCCTCGCGATCTATGAACAGTCCTGGGGTTTCAGTGTAGTAGCTTATCATTAGGTTCGCTCTGACGGACATGTCCAGAATAAGCGCCTTCTTGCGAATCTCCGGAACGAATGATACACCCCGGTCCCTGATTTCCTTGATTGGGCTGTTGGTAATCTCCTCTCCGTGAAGGTATATGCTGCCACCCGTTGCATCACGCCAGTGCACGATGCTCTCCACAAGTTCCCTCTGTCCGTTTCCTGCAATACCGGCAATTCCAAGTATCTGGTTTCCTCGAACCTTGAGGCTCACAGAATTGACAACTTGGACGCCCATATCATTATCGACACACAAATCCTGCGTTGCTAATACGATAGGGCCCTCCTGCAACCCTTTTCTTTCAAGGTCATAGAGTACCTCCTTCCCTACCATTAGCTGGGCTAGTTCGCGAACGCCTTTTTCAGGCGCCTTCTTCATGGCTTTTACGCACACCTCATCAAGAGTATCGACTACTTTTCCACCTCTCAATACCGTAATTCTATCGCTGATACCGATGGCCTCTCCTAGATGGTGTGTTATGATGATAATGCTCTTCCCTTGGGCTTTCAGATCTTCTATCAACGAAAACAATCTAGCGACTTCCAGAGGTGTTTGCATCGATGTTGGTTCGTCCAGTATTAGGATGTCCGGATTCGTGATCAATGCTTTCAGTATCTCAACGCGTTGTTTCTCTCCGCCCGAGAGTTTCCAAATGCTCATCTGAGGGTCAAGTTCACCCAAGTCATACTCGACAAGTGCCTTTCTAATTGCTTCCTCAATTGCGCTTGGTGACAGGAGAAATCCCGTGGCAAGGCTCAGAATGTTCTCCGCAATGGTGTGCCTTTCAACCAGCGTTCTGGATAGATCTTGGTACGCGATTCCAATTCCGTGTTTGAGAGCATCACGCGGCGAATGAAGTTCCACCTTTTCTCCGTTTAGAATTACTGTGCCACTATCGGGTTCCCTGCAGAGATTCATCACAAGTGTTGACTTACCCGCACCGTTCTCGCCGAGGAGTGCATGAACTTCACCTCTCTTTAGAGTGAACGTGACATTATCATTCGCTCTAATTTCCCCCCCGCCTTCGCCGACGAAGCTCTTGCATATGTTCTGCATTTTTAGGACTGTTACCATGTCCGGATTCTCGGGGTTCAAGGTTACCACTATGATGTTACGGAGGATAACCACATCATAGCCTTTTCGGAAAAAAAAGAGGGTGGAGAATCCACCCCTATGGGGTTGGATCTCCTATTACTCCTTTAACAAACCACGTTATGGTAAGAAGCGCGAAGGTTGTTGCTCGTTCTCCTGCTTCTATCATAAGCGTGTCTGCTTGATCATAGATGGGTCCCGTGAAGGGTTCGAATCCAACATTGACGTCCGTCATCTGGTCTATTCTCGTCATCACGAGATCATAGACGCTCAGTACTCCCAGTATGGGGTCTGTAACGTCGATACCTTCCAGATCGTCAATGAATAGAGGATTGATGGGTTCATCGAACAAAC
Organism: Candidatus Thorarchaeota archaeon; assembly: GCA_013138615.1. GTDB lineage: Archaea > Asgardarchaeota > Thorarchaeia > Thorarchaeales > Thorarchaeaceae > WTCK01. The sequence continues at coordinate 2,820 of WTCK01000019.1, forward strand.
CACCAAGCTCAACTCCTCCCTCCTTCATCAACCAGAGATAGTCAACATCAGCGAGGTTGGTGCTATTGTACTGACCCAAGTATATCTTCTGGAGAATGTCTTCATACATAACACCCCAATCTGCCAGTTGACCACTGATGCAGCTAGTTGGCGCGTAGCTCTGCATGGGTGAGTAGTGACTGAAGGCATATACGCCCTCATTCTCTTCTGCAACCTGAAGGACCGTAGGCGAGTCCTCAGTGAACGCCAGCATATCGCAGCCTGCGGCTATGAGGGACTCTGCAGCGGCTCTTGCTGCAACTGGATCATACCAGTCCGTCAGAAGCCACCTGACTTCGCATGTAACCGATGAGTTCGCTTCTTGAGCGCCCAACTCGAACGCGTTGATGTGACGAATCAGCTCAGGTATCGGGAACGCAGCCACATAGCCTATCTTCCCAGTATGGGTTAGCGCTCCGGCCATCAGGCCATTGAGGTAGTAGAGCTGATAGAAGTCCGCGAAGTATGTGCCAACGTTTGCTGCTCTCAGATATCCGGAGCAGTGGAAGAACATCTTATCGGGATGATCTGCTGCCGCAGCAATTGTTGCATCCATGAAGCCAAACGATGTCGTGAAGACAACATCGCAACCCTGTTCGTTGATTAAGTAGTCAATCCTGTTTGCTGTTTGGTCTTCAGGGACTGACTCGAGATACACTGTTTCAAGCCAATCGTATCTATCGTCCACGAATAGTCGACCTTGGTCGTGAGCGTGACTCCATCCAAAGTCTCCAATAGGACCAACGTAGATGAAACCAGCTTTTAGAGTCCCCAAATCTGTGGGCGATTCGGCGCCAGGGCCAACTGCCCAACTCACACCGTAGCCGATGCCAGCACCGACGATAATGAAAACCACAGCAAGAACTAGGACTGTATTTAGTCCATATGTTTTTTCTGACATTCTTGCGTATACCTCCTCTCCTAGCGAGGGTGATATACGTTGGTGAGACCCGACTAATAACCTTCTCTACTTTCTCGGATTCCTGAGTCAGACTTCCCTATGGTTTCAATCTGGAAGATTCTAGCTATCCATTCAACCAAAAGAACTGAAGGAAAAGCAATAGTCACATTTTTGTAGAATGAGATGCTAGTATACAGTGTATTGCGCCTAATGGAACGTAACAGACATGATTGTAGTCATTGTTCTTGTACAAGTTGAGGCAAAGACTGTAGAGGCAGCATCCAAAGCGATTGAAGAAGCTGAATATGTGAAGAATGTCCATGTCGTGACCGGTCCTTACGATATCATTGCATATGCGGAGCTTCCTTCACGATCGAAATTCCGTCGACTGGTAAGCGACATCCATGATGCTCCCGGTGTGGTCAGAACTGAAACTTGTGTTAGCATCTAATCGTTCATCATCTCTAAGGCGAACGACCTAGAACGAAGGAATGAGGTAGAGCGGATAAACCGTCCTCTTGCAGATTGAGAAACTACCATTTCCACTTCAAATCTTTGACTATGAAATCGGAGACTGAATTCAGGAGCTTGCCAAGTTTGCGTCCTTTCTTAGTGAGGATGTGAATGATCTCGTGGCCATCCTTTTCAATCTCAATGAGATCGTTTTTCACTAAGAACTTGCGCGCGCTTGCAACTCTCG
>WTCK01000198.1 GCA_013138615.1 Candidatus Thorarchaeota archaeon
GCGGTATTGCTGGTTTCTCTCACGAACGCAACGACATCAAACTCATTCTCAATCAGACGCGCCACGAATTTACGACCGATGAACCCGGTTGCTCCCGTCACTAAGACTCTCATGCCGGCCACCTTTCACGAGCTTGTTTTGCCCCTCATTTAATTGTTCCTTATTATTATGAATGCGCACCCCACAAATGAATGGGCAGTCAGATTAGCGAATCCAGAGCAGGGAGGGTTTCACCTGAAGGACCTTGAATGTGGTAGTCAACGCTGCGAGTCAATCGTGATTCTTCCACGTTGAATTCGATTATAGTTCCACCTCTCTGCTTGACCATGATCGGAAACATCGCGGCAGGTTGCACCACTCCAGAAGTCCCAATCACCAGACAAACAGTGGCTTTCTCCAACTCAGCGTATACCCTTGCCATAACTTCCGAATCAAGACTCTCTCCGAACCATACAACATTGGGACGAAGCATTGAATCACAATCGGGGCATTCTGGAATCCCCTCAGCGGGGGCACTGAGTCTGCCATGGTAGTCACATGATAGGCACTTCAAAGCCCAGAGGTTTCCGTGAACCTCAAGGACATTGCTAGACCCAGCACGCCGATGAAGGCCATCTACATTTTGGGTGATTAGTGATTTGAGGAGCCCAGTTTCCTCCCACTTGGCCAGCGTCAGGTGTCCGGGGTTCGGCTCGCACTCGGCAATTAGCCCCTGCCTCCAAATGTACCACTCCCAAACCAATTTGGGGTCGTTTGCAAACGCAGCCGGTGTCGCTAATTCCATGGCATTATAGTTTCTCCAAAGACCGTCTTCACCCCTGAAAGTTGGCACATTGGATTCCTTGGACACACCTGCGCCTGTCAGCGCGATCAGGTACTTGGCATTTGCAACTAGCTCTGCTGCTTCTTGGAGATCCTCTTCTGGCATACCGGACACAATGATTCGATAACACAGACACCTCTTAAGGATGGCTCGTTCTACTTGACATTCACTCCTGTGGTTTCAAACTGTAACATGGATTGCTTAGCCCAAGAAAAATGCAATCTCCATCATGCTTATTAGTGAATATTCTTCACAATAGTGAATAAGGAATTCAAGAATAACGATTGTTTTCTAGAGGTCACAGCAATGTCAAGCACGAAACCGGTAAGCAAGAAACGAGGAAAGCGCAGGACATGGTTGATGCCCCAAGAAGTAGTTGTGTGGTACGTTCTCCCAGCAATCAGAAGAGAGCTTACTCGCATTATGATTCAGAAGAAAAAACCTCAGAAGCAAATTGCCAAGATGCTTGGTGTCACGGAACCAGCAATTACACAATACAAACTGAAGAAGTCCAAGCGATCACGGGGTGATCAGGTTAACATTCCAGACAAGATTATCGTGAAAATCGAAAAGACTGCTGATGTAATTATCGAAGCTTATGAACGCAATGGCGACAAGGAAGTCTATGAAATCATGACTCGAGAGATAAACCATCTCATCGAAATCTTGAGGGATGCTGGAGTCATTTGCGACGTACACCGTGAGCACTGCGAGGGTGTTCATGAAGATTGTAAGGCCTGCAAGTAGGGCAGCTTTTCCTGCAGCAAATAGCCTGCATAGGATTGTTGATTGAAGACTTCTGTGATAAACGATTACGAAAATCCTAGCTATGAGCCAAGCTAATCAAACGTTTGTTCAACAACAACTGCTGTTCCATAGGTTGAGAATAATGTGCCGCTAAAGACAGTACTTGTTTCGAAGTCGGCGGCGATTACGGCGTTTGCGCCCATGGCACGGGCATTCTCCACAAGTCGTTCCATTGATTCCTTTCGAGCTTTTTCGCACTCAGAATTATAGGCGGAAACCTCGCCTCCGAATGCGCTTTGAATGCTTGCAGTTAGTTGTCCTCCGAATCCTCTTGTCCGCACTGTTAGCCCATGAACAATGCCCAATACTTTGACGACTCGATGCCCTGGAAGTACAGGTGTTGTAACCACGATGAGATGTTCGTTCATAGCTGGTAGTTTTCGTGAAAATGCATAAGTTTTGTGACACCGCTGAACAGAACCATGGGCAGGAATCAGCTGTGGTAATTCCCTGATTTTTCCCAGAAAGGCTTTATTCACGCTATGCTATTGCCTAGCATTCGACTAGTTCGGTGAAACTCATGGATGGCGAAATCAAGGTCACGCGTAAGGGGCCCGTGGCTACCCTGACGATATCGCGGTCAGACAAACTCAACTCAGTTACAAGAGAGATGCTGACTGCCTTCGACGACAAAATCAATCAGCTGACCAACGATCCAGAGATTATGGTAGTCATCTTCACTGGAGAGGGAAAGAAGGCATTCTCAGCTGGCTTCGATTTGAAGACCGTAATGAGTTTGAAGGGTGATGAGCGAACGAGCTTTTTCAAACTCCTTGAGAGCACAATCCGATGCATCAAGGAGAATAGAAACTGTATAACCGTAGCAGCAATCAACGGTTATGCAATAGGTTTTGGGGCAATGATTGCTTCCGCTTGTGACTTCAGGTTCTTCTCTGAGGAAGCTGCATTTCGATTACCAGAAGTGCAACTTGCGATATTTCCCGGCGCGGGAGCCACAGCCAATCTAATGGATCTTGTAGGTCCAGCGAGGACAAAGGATATCCTTGTGACAGGAAGGCTGGTCTCAGCAGAGGAGGCACTGCAAATCGGACTCGCTAACAGAGTTGTCCCTCCTGACGAGTTAATGCCTAAAGTCGAGGAGTTCGTGCAAGACATCATCAAAAAGGATAGGAAAATAGTCATGAGAACAGTGAATCTCGTTGACATGATGACAGGTCAAGATCATGCCGAGGCATCAGATCTGGAAACCATGTACACGGATGAATGGCTACGAGAACTTGAAGAGAATGATTGATGACCAAATTAGTCATTGCGTACCTTGTTGTTTTCCAATGCTCTGAACAGCTCTCTTTTTTAGGAATTGAGTCTCAGATAGGACCTCTAGTCAGACATAGGTGATTACAATGGCTCATAGCGCTGTAGTTGCGATTGGTGGAAATTCGCTGATAAAAGACAAGAAACACAGAACAGTTCCTGATCAGTATGCGGCAACGGTTGAAACTTGCCGGCATATTGTTGACATGATCCAAGAGGGGTGGAATGTCGTCATCACTTCAGGAAACGGACCCCAAGTAGGGTTCATTCTTCGACGTTCAGAACTTGCGGCGCATGAACTTCATGAAGTGCCTTTGGACTCTTGCGGCGCAGACACTCAAGGAGCCATTGGATACATGATACAGAAGGCTCTCTACAATGAGTTCCAGAAGAGAAACATGGACAGATACGCAGCCAGCTTGGTAACTCAAGTGCGCGTCGATCCTGAAGACCCCGCTTTCAAGAATCCGGCAAAGCCAGTTGGTTCCTTCATGGATGAGAAGATTGCAAAGAAGCGGGAGAAGGATGAGAACTGGAGCATCATGGAGGACTCAGGAAGAGGATGGAGAAGAGTGGTTCCTTCGCCGATTCCAATAGAGATCGTTGAGCTTCCAGCTATCCATGCGTTGCTCAATGACAACATTGTTGTCTATGCCGTAGGGGGAGGTGGAATTCCGGTCATACAAAACGAAGATGGCGACCTAGAGGGTGTCGCTGCTGTCATTGACAAGGATCGAGCATCAAGTCTTCTTGCTACGGGCTTGAGGTCGGATGTCCTAATCATATCTACGTCCGTGGAAAAGGCCTACCTCAATTTCGGAAAGGAAAACGAGGAGCCAATCGACAAGATGGATCATATCCAAGCTCAGAAATACATCGAAGAAGGGCATTTCGCCCCTGGCAGCATGTTACCAAAGGTAGAATCTTGCATTGATTTCATCCAGAATGGCGGTGAGCTGGCTATAATCACAGACCCACCCAACATCACAAGAGCATTGAACGGTGAAACAGGCACTCACATTGTGCGAGGATACAATGTCCCGCCGGCCCCGGAACGCCGCTAGCGCTTGACCACCAGATTAATGGGGGAAACCCTTATCGTCTGACTTGATACAAATGACAAAAGAAGTCGTTTCAACAAAGAAGGCACCCAAAGCTGTTGGCCCTTACTCACAAGCCATCAAAGCCAAAGGCTTCCTTTTCTGCTCAGGGCAGATTCCAATGGTCCCCGAAACAGGAGAGGTCCTCACGGGTTCAATAACTGAGCAAACTCATCAAGTGCTGAGCAACCTGAAAGCAGTAATCGAAGAGGCGGGGTCTTCTCTCGACAATGTCGTGAAAGTTACCGTGTTCCTTCGCGATATGAATGACTTTGCTGAGATGAACACGGAATACGCCAAGTGGTTCTCAGGAATCCCTCCCGCTCGAGCAGCTGTTGAAGTAGCAAGATTGCCAAAAGATGTTGCAATTGAAGCAGAGGCGATTGTGCTTCTCTAAGTAGCGTTTCCAGCTCAATGATTGTCTGATTGCCGTAGCCTCTGCGACCAGTCAGAAAGGTATTTATCGCTCCTCGACCGGCACAGCCGTACATATCGGTGAGTGTTGTACAATGGTCACAATTGGCAGTCAAGGGAAACTCATGGCAGTCCTTGTTGGGGTCATAGTTCTTGCAGGGGCTTCAATAGGAGCAATTGTGCTCATGCAGCAGCCCTCAGCGGATCCGTCGACCGATGTCATTAGAAAGGATGGCACACAACTTTCAATCACACTTACTCAGATGCAATCCATGGATTCAGTTGAGGCTTATGGCGCTTATGAGAACTCATTTGACAACCCTCGCGGCAATGGAACCTACAAGGGAGTTAA
>WTCK01000166.1 GCA_013138615.1 Candidatus Thorarchaeota archaeon
TCAACAGGCGCCACCGGGATGATTCTATCCTTTTTTGACCGAGGCAAATCTATTCATTCTCCTTAGACTGGCTCTAACAGCCCACATAATTCCCCTTTGACTGTAATCTCTATTTAAGCGCTTGTAAGTGGTGAAAAGGACCCTCTATCTTGCGCGCGGAATTGATTCATTGATACCTTTTTCCCGGCTTCAAAATGATGATTTCCGCTCGCGAGATTTGCTCTGAAATCACCTGCAGGTCAAATGCCTTCTCAATTGACTCGACGTTTTTCACTGAGGCTTTCACTTCGGGGTATTTGGGAGGGAGTGTGCAGCAAGATGAAACCTCTCCCGCAAGGTAGTATGTACCAATCTTTGCGGCTAGATGTTCTATATCCACCTTGTCATCTCCAGCACAAGGCCTCAGGATTGGATAATCACAGACCGCAGTGTTAATTGCTCTCAGATTCTTGGAGGTCTGCGAGGCTTGTTCGCCGATTATCTCACCTGTAACTATCACGTCTGCATCTTCAATTATCGCAATCTCGCGGGCGAGTCGCAACATGTTCCTTTTGCAGTATATGCAAAGCATCTTCTCTGGAGCATGTTCAATTACTTGGGCAAGATCCAACCCGTGAGGAACGATGTACATCTTCACCTCATAGTCATGGATGTATTCGGCCAATTTCCTGGCCTGTTTTATGGCAACATCCTTAGGAGAATTATCTAGGTAGGGAGCATTGTCGAAATGTGCGAACACGGGAATGCATCCTCGCTTCATCACTTTGTACGCAGCAACGGGAGAATCAAGGCCGCCAGAAATCGTGCAAATCGCCTTACCCTGAGAACCTGTTGGCATCCCTCCAACACCCTTGACTGTTTCTGTGAATATGTACGCTGTGTCATCGCGCACTTCGACGTAAATCGACTCCTCAGGCGCAGTTAGGTTCACCTTGAGATTGAGCTCAGGCAACCCTTCAAGGATACGTTCGCCAAGCTTCGCTCTAATGTCTTGACTTGTGTAGTTATGCGTGCCAACTCTCCTAGCATCTACTGCGAATGTGCTGCCCTTCGTGAACTGCTCTTTCGCCATGGCACCCCCGGTTGCCAAGATTGTATCCATATCCGAAGATACAACCACCACTGGTGAAGCTGACACAATTCCGAAGACTTGCGATGCAACCGTTGCTGCTTCAGCGGCCTCATCAGTTTCAATGAATATCCGTCCGTATTCCCTTCGAACTTTGATGAAGGGCACTCCCTTCTCTTTCAACGCTGTGCGTATATGCTTAACGAGCAACGAAACCATACGACGCCTTGTCTGTTTGGACTTGATCCCAATCTCACCGAACCGGAGAAGGACTGTTGAGTAGACGGTCGACATACTGAATTCCTCAGTCCTCTGCAATTCGTCCTGTTACCCGAATAAAGGATTCTAAACAGACAATTGTTGATTTCCTCACCATATCCCTGAACCACACAGCGAGTAGGGGCTTAATCTTCAACGGAGCCGCCCAAGTATTCTTAATACGGCTAGTCTTGTGAACTCCCAAGGAAGATGAAGGTCATAGGTTGTGATGTCGGAGGATCCTTTACTGATATCATCATGGTCGACACAGATACAGGCGAACAGGTCGTCCACAAGATACAGTCAACACCACACTCACAGGATATTGCTGTCATTCAAGGCATACGTGAAATCCTTGAGGATAATGGAATATCACCAGTTGAAGTGAGTCTAGTTGTTCATGGAACAACCGTTGCCACGAACGCCATGCTCCAGAGAAAGGGGGCAAGGGTATGTCTTGTTACAACTGCTGGCCTTGAGGACTTATTGGAGATTGGAAGGCAGAACAGGGAAGAAATCTACAGTCTACAAGCAACAAGACCACAGCCCCTGGTCGGACGGGAGCACAGGATTGGCGTACATGAGCGATTGGATGCACAAGGCAATGTAATAGAAGCCCTGCATGATGATGAAGTTGAGAGAATCGTCAGCGTACTTCGAAAGAAGAAACCAGATGCGGTTGCGGTTTCGTTGCTGTTCTCATACTGCAACTCCGAGCATGAAATGATGCTACTTGATCGCATCAAACAGGAGAGAAAATGCTATGCCGTTGCATCATCCCAAGTGCTTCCAGAGTTCAGAGAATTCGAACGCACATCTACAACGGTTTTGGAGGCGTACCTCGGTCCGTTGGTTCTGGGGTATCTGAAGAATCTCGATACATCGCTAGGGCAGCTTTGCCCGAAGAGCAAACTGTTGATTATGCAGTCTAACGGAGGGACAGTTCACTCCAGTCGCGCCAGCGGTCGAGCAATCGGCTTGGCAATCTCAGGCCTTGCTGGAGGGGTGATGGGTGGATGGTACATTGCATGTCGGAGCGGAGTAGAACAGGCCATCACAGTGGACATGGGGGGCACCAGCTGCGACATTAGCGCAATTGTTGGAAAAGTGGTTGTGAAACCAGACAATGAGGTTGGAGGACTCCCGCTACGCGTGCCTTCAGTTGACGTGAAGACCATTGGAGCAGGAGGAGGGAGTATCGCGTGGGTTGACGACGCGGGCGTACTCCATGTTGGTCCACAGAGCGCTGGTGCGGATCCTGGACCTGCAGCATATGACAAACGGGGATTCGAAGCTACAGTCACGGATGCCAACCTGTTGTTGGGAAGGCTGAACCCTCAGTTCTTTCTGGGCGGCAGAGTGCAGCTTAACGTGGATTGCTCAAGAACTGCGGT
>WTCK01000096.1 GCA_013138615.1 Candidatus Thorarchaeota archaeon
ACGGATTGGCTTTGAAAGGGCTAATGGTGAGGTCTTCAATCCCTGCAAAGATAAAGTAGGCTGCTGCTCCCACGGCTGGGGCGAGCAGACCGAGTAGAATCGGTTTCATATGTGGAGCAAGTACGGAAGCAGTCGCTTCACGATAAACTCCAATCCTCTGCCATACCTCGTAACCGGCCAACAGAGCTCCTACTCCAATCGGAGCGAGCATAGAGAATGAGGTGGGATTATCGAACCCATTGCGTGGGATAAGACCGCCTAAGAAAATGCCAAGACTTAGTGTTATGAGATAGGAGGTCAACAGACGCCTGCTGTATCGCCCAGAAGCCAGCATGAAGAACCCATAGAGGGCAAGAAGCCCGAGCATAAAGTCAGCTGCTCCCCAAGATCCAAGAAGATAAGCTAGGGAAAGACCGGCCCCCACTGCAGAATGCATAGAGCCTTTCTTTGTGCTTCTAATGAAGAAGTATGAAATGAGTACAATGGCGAAAACACCTATGCACTCATTGTCAAAGAAACCAACGACAGTCCTCTGCATGAAAGCTGGAAGGAATGCCAAGAAGAGCGCACTGAACAGTCCAACACTGTTGCTGTGAAGTTCTCTACCAAGGAGGAACATAACCATACATGTGAGTGCCCCCATGAAAGCTGGCAAGACTATGGCGACGTATATCAATTCTACACGGATACCGATTGCATTCAAGAACCAATAGAAGAATGCAGTTGTGAACGGCACTCCAAGGTACACGCCAGCGGCTACATCTCGACCGAACGGTACCCAAGCGGAGTCATCATGCCACGCAAAAAACGCCAAAATTCCGTTCTCTGTGATATACGACGTGAGTTTCAGTTGAAGCCATGGGTCAAAAGCACGCACTATAGGTTGGGAGTTCAGTAATGGTTGCAGACGAAGCCCCAGAGCCACGAAAAATATGATAGTCAATGCGAGCACGATGATAATGGAGCCTCGCGAGATCTTAGCTTTGGGTTTGTGAAAGACCTGCCGCAGGAATTTTACAGTTGTTTTCTTGAGTCTGCTAAGTCTAGACATACAGCGGGTTCTCTCCATTTGGACTCGAATTAGTTCGAGGCAAACTTGGATTCGCTAAAAAGGTTGCTGTTAGTTCAGAGCTTGTACACTTCAGAATGAAATATAGACAAACCGTAGATTCGAGGAGAACTCTCATCATTTATGCAATGAAAAGGAGCTTAGATAATCGAGGGATGGAATTTAGCCAGAGCCAGTTGAATAGGAATGGTCGGGGGCCAAATTCAAAAAGCCCCCAATCTACGTATGTATTTCCTAGGAGAATCTGTCGCTTGGGGCTTCAAACTCTTGCTAGAGGGATGCAGTATACTCGCTGTAGCCCTTGGCGTCCATGAGTGGCTTCAAATCGCCCTCAAGATTGGATGGCTTAATCTTCCACATCCATCCCTTACCGTAGGGATCTTCATTAACAAGTTCTGGCGCGTCCTCTAGGCCTTCGTTCACCTCGACTATTTCTCCGGCCAGGGGTGTGAAGAGATCCGATGATGCCTTCATAGATTCAACAAGGCCGCACTCTTCATCAACTTTGAGCGATGAACCCACATCACTGATTTCTACGAAAGTGATTTCGTGCAGTGAGTTTTGAGCATAGTCTGTGATACCCACAATCACGATGTCACCTTCAATCTTGGCCCATTCGTGAGCCTTACTGTAGTATAGTCCTTCAATAACTGCGGTGCCTTTTGTCATAGGATTACACCTTCGAGTTCGATGTGATTTGGGCTCCTTTAAATCAGTTCCCATCACTTGGTGCGGTTCTCACCATAACGGTCTGGGTCAAAGAATGGCCACTTGCTCACACGAGCCTTTCGTAGTCGCCCTTTGATGTCTATCTCGATAATATCGCCTTCATTGACCGTGCTTGGAGTGACAAAGGCCAGTCCTATGCCCTTCTTCAAGAGAGGAGATACGCCACCACTACTGATTTGGCCAATTTTGTCGCCGTTGAATAGAATATTGTAGTGTTGCCGCGGAACGCCGCGGTCTATCATGACGAGCCCGATACGCGTCTTCTCTACTCCCTCTTCCTTCTGCTTCTTTAGCGCAGCATATCCAATGTAATGTGGCTCAACTTTGAACTTCACCGCATAGCGTATTCGTGCTTCAATAGGAGTGATGTCTTCCTCTAGCTCGTGGCCATAGAGAACGAAACCAGCCTCCAAGCGTGTGGAATCTCTTGCACCAAGACCGCATGGTTTCACGTCATATTCCGCACCTTGCTTCAGCAGTTCTTCCCAGAATGCAACTGCTCTGCTCGTCCCTTCGTCATTGAAGGGAGTATTGAGAAGGAGTATCTCAGCGCCAGCCTCCCCAGTGTAACCGGTTCGGCACAAGTAGCAGGCATGTCCTGCCATTTTGAGGGGATTGCAGCTGAACCTTGGGAATTCGCTTACATCGGTTCCAGCCAATTTGGACAGCAAGGAGAATGCCTTTGGGCCTTGAACTGCAACCATAGTGATTTCGCTTGTCTTGTCCTCCACCTCAACCTCAAAATTCACGGCTTCTGCCAATAGATGCTGCGTGATCTTTGGGCCATTGGATGCATTGGTGATCCAGATGTATTCGTGCTCAGCAATTCTGTAGAGCATTAAATCATCACGGATTCCGCCCTGCTCATTGAGACACGTCGTGTAGTGCCCTCCGCTCACCTTCAGCTTATTCACATTATTCGTGGTGACTGTTTGCAGAAATTGTGCTGCCTGAGGACCTCTAATGAAGAAGCGATACATATGCGAAGTGTCGAATATGCCAACTGCGTTCCTGACGGCTAAGTGTTCCTTCCGGATGTCTGTGTACCTGACAGGCATCTCCCAGCCCGCAAAAGGAACCACATCTCCATGAGCTTTGTGCCATTCGAATAGCTGAGGTCGGCGGAGTTTGTCATTCAATGCTATTGGCTCCAAGTCATTCAGGCTCACTCGAAATGAGCTAGGTTTTATCTTCTTCTGTATCGCTCAGCACTAGAGGTTGCTTTGTCGTGAGACATCACACCGTGGACATAGATGGGCTCAAGGTTGGAGCTGATTTTCCGCCGCGAATCATGGGGGTCATCAACCTCTCCCCAGAGTCGTTTTACCGCGATTCAATCGTAGATAACCGTGAACAACTGGTCAATGTCATCAACAGCATGGAACAAGAAGGTGCTGACATCATTGATGTCGGGGGTGCATCAACCGCACCAAGAGGAATCTATGGTACTCCCGAGGTGACTACTGAAGTTGAGCTTGAGAGAGTCACTAGCAATCTGGAGCACATTGTTCGGAACACAAGAGTTCCGATTTCGATAGACACTGCTCGATCGGAAGTTGCAGAGGCCGCTATCGACATCGGTGTTTCCTTGGTAAATGATGTTTCGGGACTTACCAAAGACAAGAGAATGGCTAAACTTGTTGCCAACCGTGGCGTGCCTATTGTGTTGATGGCTGAGTGCGGAGGCTCCTGTCAGACCATGAGAGCGTCCCTTCGTTCAATTGAGAGGAGCATCAAAACCGCCCTATCTGTTGGCATACTGCAAGAAAAAATCATTATTGACCCGGGTATTGGATTTGGCAAGCCATCAGAGGTGGATCTGGAAATTATCAGAGAGCTGGATAGATTTTGCAGTCTGGGACACCCTGTGCTTGTTGGTGTTTCGAGG
>WTCK01000223.1 GCA_013138615.1 Candidatus Thorarchaeota archaeon
CCCAAGACGACGACAATATTCCCTTCAACATCATTGAGAATCGAAAGCAGTGCTTTTGCTATGTACAGGTTTCTCTGGTGGATGAGAGCTTCGTGCAGGAGAGGAAATTCATCCTTGAACTGCTCCATTAGTGCATCAACAGAACCATCCTCTTTCAGAAACGACATCAGGTCCCGAGCATTGCCCCCTTCAATCTCTGCAGTAGCATCAGGAACGAGACTTGTAAGTCGGTATATCTCATCCAGCGGCACCTGCATGAGGGCATGAACTGTTGCACTGATGGGCCTATCAACTAGGGCAATCTTTGCACCTATCTTTCGGCCCTCTTTGATAGCGGTAAGCATCTCTTCGCCCACTCCCGTCCCGGTGATGCCGCTTAGACTGTTCTCCAACATTGCTATCTGGTTCAGAAGATTATGCACTACATCCCCTGTTATTGGAAGCTCTGGGGTTTCAGGTGATGACTGTGAACTGATTAGCTGCTCATACCTCTCTCTGTCAAGCTCCACTGCCACTACATCTGGCTTCACATCTCTCACGGTCTTCCTTGCCTGCTTAACGCTATCAGCATCTGTGTGTATCACAGACACAAACACAACTCGTTCGAGGCTTTCTGGCATACAGTTCACGCTTAACTCAGGGTCACTACGCGTCTTTTCTTTCTTGTTATTCCCCTCGAATCTTCTACGCGGTCTGGTAAACGTTTACGGCACCAAGGCCGAGTATCAGTCCATTCTTGAGGCCTTCTAGGTTCACGAGAAAGTTTAACACACACTGAGCGTTTACTTTCCGTAGCTAAATGAACGGATGAGGAAGAGAGGCACATTGAGGTCAGAATTGGATCTATCATTTGCCAAATTGATGAACCCACGAATGAGTGCAGGGCTGATGCTATTACATAGTCTCCTTAACCCCCTGAGAGGCTCACCAATGGCTCCGCGTGATGTGCGCAAGAGTGTTGATAAGTTTCTCAAGGATCGCAAGGTTTCCAAGCAATCGGTTACCAACGCGGCACGCAGACTTGAAGAAGCCAACATCATTGAGCGTGAAGAGGGGTACCGTGTCAACTACGGATACCTGATATCCATCCTTCTCGAAAAGGTCATGGAAATGACTGAGTGCATCAGTGACCTTGAAGATGAGGTTGCAGATCTGAAGAGCGCCCGCAAACCTGTTTCTTAGGTTGCTGGAGTATCGTTCAATGGTAGATGGGGCCCGGAGCGGGAATTGAACCCACGTCAGAGGAACCACAATCCCCTATGCTGCCATTACACCACCCGGGCCATGGGTTGTCCCCACCAGGGGAACGAAATCCAGCAGAATGGGCTCATCTTATTAGCTTATTCATGGAGTCCGTAATGCTTCTCCATAGACTTCAGATTCCATCTCTTTCTTGTGCATAATTCTGCTAGATTGATAAAGAACTGGGAGTATCCGGCGGAGCAGGGGTCTTTGAGATGGTTCGCGAGAACAAAGGTGATTGAATGAAGATGCAGATAGTCATTGCAGCAGCGCTAATCTTACTGATTGCACTTCCAGTGACTGCTCAAGATTCCGATTATCCTGTTGTTGTCGTCAACTACCGCGAGCTGCGCCTTGCTCCCGAGGATTTGACTGTTCTCACTGCTATCAGTCCGCAATTCACAAGCAATCATACAATATCGGAGCTTCTTGCAGACAATGACACTCTGTTCTGGGAACCTCTAGGCGGCTCGGATCGAGATTTCTCCGCGAACTCCTCGGTGAGTTCTTTCGCTGTGGTCCAGATTAACGAAACAGGTTTCTACGAAACCGTCATCGGCCTCAGTTCTGACAATCAAACGCTTGAATGGATTGCTTCTCTGAACTCTTCAGCTAGCGCCAACTTCTCAACTATCGTAATTGCAGCCACAGACTTCTTCGTGGATGATGGCAGATACTGGGGTTTCTGTGAGGAGATTGTAGTTTTACCGGGTCATTTGGTTGGGCTTGATGTGGATTACGTGTGGAGGCTAACTTTCCACTTGACGGCTGAGAGTGAGAGGTGGACCCTCCTTCTTGAGAGCTCTGGTTTCATACTCGATACGCAATACTCACAAATCCCATGTCAGACATGCTATGACTATTCATTGCTCATTGCTGGGGCCGCCATTGTGACTGCGATAGTAGTCTTCGCACTGGTCATCATGTGGACAAGACAGCGTAAGTGAATATCTAGACAACTGAAACCGACTCGCTCAGAAGATGGCAGCTTCCCGAACCCGCGTGCGAGAGATTGGCTTTCCTGCTAATGGGTAAGAGGAATTCCGTCCGTTTGGGCGATATGGTTAAAAACTCCAAAGGAGCCATTCACGCAACTTAGCGGAGGTTGCCAAGCCTGGTTAAAGGCGCAGGGCTCAGATCCCTGTCTCGTAGGAGTTCGCGAGTTCAAATCTCGCCCTCCGCACCATTCCTTATTGTTGGTGCATGTTCACCGTCGAGTTATCATGTGTTGGACATCAAGAACATTGTTTCCAATCTGTCTATTCCTTCAAGCTTCTCCAGCTCGCCGGTGATGAACGCGGAGAGTTCAAGCATATCACGGAAGTGGCAGATGCAGATAAGATGTGCAGGTCCTGCGGTCCAGTACACTCTCGATACCTGTTCAT
>WTCK01000154.1 GCA_013138615.1 Candidatus Thorarchaeota archaeon
CCATAGATAGTCCGTGTGTTGTGAATCCTGTCGTCAAAGGCATGTGCTTGATCGTCAATCATCTTTGCGAAAGCAATCTTCTCCTCAAACGTTACATCCTGAAATGGCCTCTTGACCTTCAGTCTGACCTTGTCCTGGAAAGATGGTCCATCAATCTTGAATGGCTTTGCTACCCTACTACGGGTTGCCAGCGCCAGGCGCGCAACAGACTCCCCGGTTTCTCGCATGCTTTTGGGGGTCAGATCAGTTGCCTGTCCAAAAGCCCAAGCACCATCAATGAATGCCCTAATTCCAGCGCCCTTCAACCTCGAGGCAAGCGAACGTTTTGTAACGCCATCGCTCAGCTCAATGATTGTTGTCGAAGTATTTTCGATTCGAACATCAGCAAACTTGGCGCCAACTTTGAGTGCTGCTTCAATGGCAGCTCTGGCCGCATCTTCCATAGTAATCGCCCTTGCGTCTTTGCTCATGTGCGACATTACGGTTAAACCAGTTTTGGAAAAGGAGCCTGCACTACTCGGGGCGCTCTCACGCCAAATCAGGAATAGCTGCGGGCCTACAGTCGAATGTGGGTCAATGTGTTCAGGATTGTCCAGATTTCCTTCAACTGTTGCGGGTGTTTTGGAGATAATACACGGGTCTTTCTGGACGGCTTGGACAAGGGAGATGGGCCATTGACCGGAGGTGCCCAGTTGACTGAGGATTCCTCAAACCGCATATGTAAAGCATGCAAGAGCAAAGGTGCCACTTACCTGTGCGAAGATTGTGGAGCAGTGCTCTGCTCAAATTGTCTTGAAAGCAAATTTACATCTTCATACGTGTGCAAAGATTGCCATAGTATACTGGGCACTCCTCTGCCGGGGCAAAGGTTTGAGGAATGCAGTGACTGTGGATCTGAGAATCTGAGTGTAGGTAGGCGGATTGAGGAGATATGCCCTGAGTGTCACTCCACGCGCACCATCCTGGTGGACGCTAAACAAAGGAGCATCGCACAAGAACTCAGGCAGGCAATCAACAGCTTGCAGTATGGCCACACAAAACTGAGAGAATTCAACAATAGATTAAGCGGAGGCAAGCGCCTGCTTGTTTCCCTGAGGATGGCTAACTTCCTACACTACAGGTGGTTAGATGATAAGATTCAGAGTATACAGGAGGAGCTGCCCGCAATCAAGAATCGGATAGGCAGTCAGGCAGACATGTTAGCCAGGCAAATCGCAGCTGAAACAAAGGGTTTGATGAACACTACCACTTGGTCCACATCCCAGTTTCCGTTCATTGAAGGTGTTACCAACAGGGTAACGCAACTGGTTAACCAGTACAAACACTCTGTTGATGAAGCATTGAGTGAAGCCGATCTTACTTTGAATGACATCGTAAAGCAACTAGACGGATTAAACTACTACCGGTCCAAATTCTCGAGTTTCTACGAGCATGCAGAACTCTCAATCAACGAATTGCCTGTATGTGCCCTTCCCAAAGTCAAAGTTACAGGTAGCGATTTCCTCAAGCATGACAAGGCAACTGGTACTCTCTTCATCACGAACAGGAGGCTCGTCTTCATTGCGCAGAGAGGTGTTGTTCGCAAGAAGACTGAGATCATCTTCGATTTCCCGCTTCTCTACCTTACCTCAATAGAGGAAGATGGCAGATTCAGAAAGAGAATGATCCTGAAGATGAAGCAAGGCGAAGTGAAGATCTCCTGCAGCGAGCAGACAAAGAAGGTACTGCCGGATTACGTCGAGATTGCCAAGAAGTTTGATAGGTATATGCAGACAGACCTGCAGAAGGTGCGGAAACTAGAACAGGCGAGTGTTAACGTAAGCGATGTCAGACTCAGGATTGAAGATTTGATTTATTCTTTGAATACTGGAGGAAACAAGCCGAGAACCAGAATTACGTATCCAAATCCGCCGACTGGATCGTACTATGCTGAGCCATCAAGTCCCCAATCCAGATATCCCCGCAACGACTACGGAAGATATCATCAAGGGGCTCAATTCAAGGACCATCTGGAGAGAACAATAGACAGAGGTGCATATTGGCAGTATCCAGATGCAAGAGGCGAGATGGCGGCAGGGATTGAAACCCTCAGAAGAAACGCATCTTCATTGAACAATGCTATACGT
The DNA here is from genome assembly GCA_013138615.1 of Candidatus Thorarchaeota archaeon. Classification (GTDB taxonomy): domain Archaea; phylum Asgardarchaeota; class Thorarchaeia; order Thorarchaeales; family Thorarchaeaceae; genus WTCK01. The sequence goes on from WTCK01000154.1 coordinate 2,127, forward strand.
GATACTGTTCATCTCTTCAGGGGAGGACGGCTTGTTCCAGAGGATTTCATCAGACGGTACAAGGGACTGATGCGTGACTCATACTACACAAGAAAGGAAATCCAAAGAATGTCTTCAAGAGACGCAGGCTACTACAGGTAATCTAAATGCCAAGCTCGCTCTCCAGAGATTTGATAGCCTCTTCAAGTTCATCAGTTTGACTGGCAGGTCTAGTGCCAGTTGGGGCTTCTCCCAACCCAGCCTCGTTGTCTATCTCAAGCATGGCAGCAGCCAAATCGTCCGCTGTAATCTCCGGCATCGTTGCATGAAATGCATCATCAGCTATGCCACTCTCGATTTCAAATTCTTCTAAGCGATGAGCTATCTCATCGACATTCGCAACTACCTTCGTAGCATCGGTTGCGTTTCCAAGCAACCCAAGAATCTTGGCAACTTCATCCATGGCGCGATTCGTCTTGGCGGCTGTCTGTGCACGGTTAACATGAGCGAGAATCTTGAGGATATTGAGCCGCGACCTATCAACAGAAAGTGCATACCTGCGAAATCTGACCATCTCGGTCGCATAGGTCCGATATGCGTCCATTTGACCAGCCTTGCGAGCACGCACAGCCCGGTTCTTAGTTCCACGCTCTTCCTTCTCGAGCTTATTCCTCTGTCGTTCTAGCTGCTTCGTTAATATTCGGAGCTCGCTCTTAACTTCCCCAATGTCTGGCTTCTTTCGACCCCAAGAGAAAGCCTTTCTTATCGTACCCAAATACCTCACCAAGTCTGCGATTTGTGACCTAACAATTGGAGCTGCGAATCCGCGTTTAAACTTTCGTAGCCCCAGCTTGGCATTGAACAGAAGAGGGACGCCCAGGGGGAATGGTTGATTCTCGATTGGTCAACAGCGAAGATAAAACACAGACATTCTTAATAGCTTACAGCGCATCTCACACTTGACTTCACATGTCAGGATCAGGCAATGACAGACTAGATGTTGGGCTCAAGAATCTCCTCAACAAAGCGATAGAACTGGACAACAGGGGGATGAAGAAGGAGGCTTGTCAATACTATCTGCGAGCCAGCAAGATTCTCATCAAGCTCTCAAAATCCACGTCACTTCCTTCTGTTCGAAAACATTACTTCACGCGCGCCCAAGAGTGCGTTGATAGAGTCCGATATCTCTCGGGAATCAAAAAGAAAGCCCGTGGACCACCTAATGGGCTGCAGACCCCTCCAAAGAGCGATATTGGAGCAGTTACTGAATCGACTGTCGGCAAGCGATCCGAAGTCACTCCCGAGCTAGACGAGGACACCAAGCGGCTCCAGGAGATGATTGCAGATACAATCATCACAGATCGCCCCAGCGTCAACTTGTCTGAGGTTGCCGGTCTCGACGACGCGAAACAAGCTATCTATGACGCGATACTAGCGCCGATGAAACATCCGGAGCTATTCAAAGGAAAAGCAAGGCAACCGTGGAGGGGCATCCTGTTGTACGGTCCAGCAGGCTGCGGAAAGACATTGATTGCAAAAGCAGTTGCAGCCGAAGTTAACGCCACATTCTTCAACGTGTCAGCCGCCAACATAGTGAGCAAATGGCTTGGCGAATCTGAACGTCTAGTTATGAGCCTCTTTGAAATGGCAAGAAAGAATCAACCGGCAATCATCTTCATGGATGAGCTGGATTCAATTGGCGTTTCAAGGTCCGGGGATGATGTCGGAGGCGAAAGGCGGCTGAAGACTCAGCTGTTAACAGAGATGCAGGGGCTCGCAAGCGACCAGAATGAAAGAATTACGCTAATTGGTGCAACTAATCTCCCTTGGGAATTGGACTTTGCTTTGAGGTCCCGTTTCGAGAAGCGAATCCATGTACCACTGCCGGACAAGAAAGCACGAAAAGAGATTTTCAAAATTCATATCGAAGATGTGGAGTTAGCATCAGAAGTGGGCTTTGCAGAGCTCGCGAGTCTTAGTGAGGGGTACAGTGGAAGGGACATCGGTGTGGTTTGCAGAGAGGCGGCGATGGAGCCCATAAGGGACCTTCAAAAAACCGGAAGAATGGAAGAGGAAGCGGCGATACTGAATCTTCGCCCCGTGTCGAGAGAGGATTTTCTCGGAGCCATTGAGAACATCAGGCCAGCGACATCTCCAGAAGATATCAAAAAGTACATTGACTGGGCGGAGGGGTCGTAGGGTTTGGGTATCAAGGAGCGACAGCGAGAGAAGAAAAAGACCGAAGAGCCTGTCAAAGATATGGCGGAACCCTCGGTGATTGTGGAGCAGACGGCTGACGATGATTCCGCACACGTGTCAGAAATTCTTGTTGAAGTGGATGATGTGTCCAACGCAACTGATACTCTCGAAACTGCTGTCGTTGAACCAGAACAAATGACGGACACCAAAACGGCCGCCGTAACGGAAATCGTGCCGCGATGGGGGAACATTGGAGAAGCTGAGTGGATGTACAACATTCCCACGAGATCACAGGACCTGGTTCTCTGGGCTGAAGAATGGGGAGACTTCCTGCTTGAATGGACAGAATTCGAGAAGATTCATGTTCTCTCTGTTTCAGCGTTCATTTCGAGACCCCCATTCAAGGACATACTTGGAAAAGTAAAAGCCTTCAGATCAATCGGGAACTCGTTAGTTGGGAAAGACGTTGCTGCATGGCTTGATAGGAATAGAGAACAACTCAGAGTGTACTGGAGGCCGCTTGGGGAATGGGCAGATTTGGTCTATAGATGGGCTCTGGACACCGGCATTCTTCGTCTCGATGTGAAGTCATTGGTCATCCAAAAAGCAGAACAGGATTTTTCAAGACTTCCTGAAGAGGACATCCACAGGATAATGGCCCTACTTGTTGAAAGAGGATTTGCCGAGTGGGTTGATAAAAAAGCTGGGGCTGTTGTTATCAAAGTCTAGCTGATTATCGATTTAGGCTTCGGAAGTGCCTCCAACCTCTGGATTATCTCCTGATCTCAAGCCCGGGAAGTAATATCGTCCACCAGTGCTGAATCTGATATCAGCAACAGCCATGCCGGCATCTACTAGACTAGTGAGAACCTGACGAGCGTGATCTTCTGACCACTTCAGGTTCATCATAACCTCTTCAATCGAAACGTATCCCTTCAAGGCCGCCAAGTTGATTACATCAGATTGGTCTCGACGAAGCTCAAGGGGACGAAGCTCTACAACCTTGACGCCGCCTCTCAGAGTTCGTATGCCAGGTATCAGACCGTGTTCGGCGACTCGATTCACTGCCTCGATAACGTCACTGTAGCTCACTGACTTGAACTGAGGAAGTCGTTTGACCACCTCAACAATCAACTCTGCGAGACCCATGAGTCCCTTCGAAGCGTGGACTGTAGCCACATCAAGAATCGCAAGCCCAATGTAATCATAGAATTCGTCAAGGGTTAGACCTTGCGGAACAGGCCTTATGGATTGCCCGGACAGGTCCAACATATTCATTGCATTGGGAAAGTTTTCGGGGATTCTTTCGTGATCAAGGAATCGAAAGATATCCGTCCCGAGGCGTCTCAGCTCACCGATGTTTGACTTCACTTCTTGAACCAAGGCATCCGATTCGCGCTCGAATGTTCGGATGTCTACGGCACCCAGGTCGTATATCTTCTTCAGCTGGTCCAACGTGGCAATTGAGGCGAATATCTCAGTTTGAAGTCGCTCCTGCATCGGCTCGCATCCCTTTATACATCTAGATAGCTGACTAGGCTGACAGAGCTAAGCTCTCGCTACTTGCTTTAAGACGGAGTATTATTCCAGGTATCACTAGGGTGTTAATCTATCGCGGTCCCGTGGGAGGAGCGTTGCCTCTCTTATGTTCTGGATGCCGAGCAGCTGCATCGTCAGACGCTCCACTCCCAATCCAAGACCTCCATGAGGCGGAGCGCCATACTTGAACGGGTCAAGGTAGAATGCGAATGCATCAGGGTTGAAGCCTTTGGCCTTGAATCTCTCAACAAGCAAATCATGGAGATGTATACGCTGTCCACCGGTGGTGATTTCCATGCCCTTGTATGTGAGATCGAAACTCTCCGTCATGCCATCATCGGTCATGCTGGGCATTGTATAGGCGGGCCTGAGCTCTAGAGGGTAGTGGGTAATAAAGACCATGTCAGTACCGAACTTCTCTGGGAATAACTTACCAAGAATACGTTCAGCCTCAGGATCAAGATCATCTGTGATGGACAGATCCTTGCCAGCCTCATTAAGCAGATCAACGGCCTCAGCATACTTGACTCGTTTGAATGGGAGCTTTGGTACCTCAAGATCCACTTCCAAGGTTTCGAGTTGCTCCGCCATAACTTCTCGTGTCTTTGTGAATGAATGGTGGAGCATGTTCTCCTCCATCTTCATAATATCGTCTACATCTCGAATCCAAGCCATCTCAAAGTCGAAGGATGTATACTCGTTGATGTGACGTCTTGTGTTGTGCTTCTCAGCACGGAATACCGGGGCAATCTCAAAGACGCGACCAAAACCAGCTAGCAACATCAATTGTTTGTAGAATTGGGGACTCTGAGCTAGATACGCTTGTTTCTCAAAATACTTGACTTCGAAGAGGTTGGCACCGCCCTCTGTAGCTTCTGCCACAAGCTTCGGTGTATGAATCTCAACGAACCTATTGTCTTCGAGATACTCCCGAGCAAATCGAACTAAGGAATGTTGAATCCAAAATATCGCGTTCACCGTTGGTTTCCGCAAGTCTAGAATCCGATGGTTCAATCGTGTATCTAAGTCGATGTCCACTTTTCCTTCCACGACATCGATAGGCAGACGCTCAGCAGTGTTGATGATGCGAATTCCTGTAGGAATTATCTCTGCGCCGGATGCCACCTGTTTAGCTGCAACGACCTTTCCGCGGATTGCTAGGGCGTACTCTGGCTTGAGAGTTCCTGAGATTTCAAAGACTTCTTCTGAAACCTTCTTCTGGGGAAGCGTAATCTGGACTGTGCCATATTCATCTCGAAGTATGATGAACTTGATTCGCCCCTTGTCTCTGAGGATGTGCATCCAACCCACTAGAGTCACATCTTGTCCGTCAAGGTCGGGACCAATCTGGTTGCTGTAGTGGGTTCGGGTCCAATCATCAAGTGGTTTGACATCTGCTCTCTCGTAGAAATCCATAGATTTCGCCTCGTTCTACAGTCTACCAACTCGGGCCCTGCAGCATTATGAGGCTTTTGGAGAAGAGATATTTTGAATCTAAAAAAAGAGAAAACGTGAACAGGCTCGATGCTGCCCACGTTTCTGTAGTGAATCACATAGGCGCAGAAACAAGTTCGAATACCTTCTCCCGCGCGTCCCTTTCATGCTCTTGCTCTTCAATGAGACCCAAGGCCTTCAGTCGACTCAAACCATAGTTGACTGTTCTAGGAGGCAAGAATGTGCTACTGATTAGGTCTCGCCGAGACATCCGGCGCCTACCCTTAAGAAGCACGTACAGAAACTTCGCGGAAGGAGGTAGTGACAAGAACGAGCGTCTGGCAAACGTGATCCCACCTTAGAGTTGTTGCCATATCGTATTGTACCTCCATTCTGTTTTGCTCATCCAGAACGGATTCGCAGATAAGCTTTAGCATGCCTAGCATGTTACAATTAGTAAAATCGGCAAGTGTCGAATATCGGTTCATAATTCCATATTAGTTAAATAGCAGGCAATCACCGCATACCCATCCTTATGAGCCACTAAAAAGGAGGAGTTTCGAACTACGATACATATGCATCGTGCTAATAGAGATGGTGCAGTGGTGCTTTTTTACATTGACAGTTCACTGTTTGCATGCTATGCTTTCGCTTGTGAGTGACTCTTTCTTGATGGCATCAAGGGAAACGAAGAAATCAAAAATGGAGTGTAAATGAATATGGCTGATCTAAAGGAAATTAGCAAGATTCTCATAATGCTCGGTGGCATTCTCGGTGTACTCTTTGGAATCCTGAAGGTTCTATTGATTGCGGGCTGGGGATGGGTTAGTTACAGTCTTTTCAGTCTGGGACCCCTCATCGATGGC
>WTCK01000192.1 GCA_013138615.1 Candidatus Thorarchaeota archaeon
GCTTTCTCATTTTTGAGTTCATAATGTATCCTCGACCAATAGTCTTGCTGCTCCAGGAGCTGCACAAGATAGCTCCGCAAAAACGCGAAGGAGTCAACACCCTCCTCGATGTCATCCTCACTGCCGATGGATTTCATCATGTCGTCCATATTGCTGTGCTTGACGGCAATCATCAGTGAGAATTTGTCGACATACCTCTTAATTTCGTCTGCCTTCTCCTGCTTAGTCATGGTGTCAGCAAATGTATCACTTAGCGTCAGTATGAATTTGTATAGACAATCACTACAAATTTCCATACTTGCAGTCAAATCCTTCGTGGACATAAACTGAAGAGCATCCTCTATGTCATTGGCAGGGACATCCCTTCCATGAATACGGAGAACCCATCCTTGTGATATGCAATATACGCGATTTGTAATCTCATCAATGTACACCGAGGCATAGCAAATATTGTCCTCTTCACTTCGTTCTTGGTCCATGTCTTCCTTGGAGCGTGCAAGCCCAAACAAGGAGGTGTCTACATCGATGACATCTACTTCTAGAACTGAATCGTCATTCACACAGAGCTTCTCATCGCCAAAAACCTTGAAGCAGGGACATCCCCTAATCAGTCTGATTGTGCCTTGGCGATCCCTGCTTTGGCTTCCACCAATCGTCACTATACAACGCTCCATGTTGTGCTTTCGTTTGTTCCACGATTTCGAATAGTCAGTAGAAGAATGAATGTGAAATCATGTTATAGAATTTGTCGTGCTATGTTCGTATCTGACTGAGGGCTCTGAGAAGATTGCTGAATCTATGCTCAGTGCGCATACGCTTGTCGGAGTGAATTGCAAACAATTGCTGCACCTGATCTGGAATCCCATCTGTTTCCATTATCTTATGCGACTTTTCGCGGATTTCGTTGTTTAGGCGTACCACCCTCCCCGCAACTTCAACCATGAACTTCAGGATTCCCAGAGAAACGACTTGATCCGGAGCTTGGCTTAGAGTAATCACTTGAAAGAGAAACACAGTTTCGAGTCTCGCGAGGAGCTTGTAATGCTCCATAAGCTCGATGAGCTCCTTGCTAGCTCCCTCCTTCTCCTTGTCATCTATTCGTGACGCCCATTCACTCCGTTGCTTCATAAGGTCCCTAATGTGGTTCTCAACAACCTCAATGGGGTCCACTCCCTCATCCAGCACAGCTTCTTCGGCTGTTTCCTCGAGATCCATGGCCATCTTCACAGCCAAGTTCTTCACATACGCTGCGACTATTTCTCCTCTTTCGGTATCGCTGAGTCGGTCCGCGAAGACTTCAGTATTCATTATCAGATATTTGTAAAGACAATCAGAACACACGACACCGTCACTAGACTGTTCTGTTGATGTAACGAATTGCAATGCATCAAGCACATCTGAAGATTTTACATCGCACTTGTTGATTCGTATTCGCTGGCCTTGACTGACACAATATACCTTATCGTCTGTTTCGTCGAGGAAAACCAACAGGTAACACATGTTCTTCCTGCTACTCTTGAACTTGAGAAGTTCTTCCGGTGACTTTGACTCAGCGAAGAATGATGGGTCAACTGATATTGAGATGATGGGCAGCACGTCATCGTTGTTCAAGCAGACTTTCTCATCGCCAAACTCCCTGTAACAAGGGCATCCCTTGACAAGGCGCGATGAACCACTACTGGCTCCTGCCAGAGATGATGCGCCCAGTTTCATTTCAGACACCTTAGGTCTTATAGTAGCACACTCCCGGTCCGATATTTCGATTTCAGTGTTCAAGCGATATGAAGCTTTCTTGCACAGACAGACCTTCTGGGCGCAAGAAACATAATCCAGGAGAAGAGATATCGCTGTTAGTTAGTTTCGCAGCATCTGTGACCTTCTATTGTAAATGCTAAACTGAATGAAGGTCATAAAACCTAGCATGCTAAAAGGAGGGAATGAGCCGCGGCGTGCCTATGTGCCCCACAGCTCACGCTTCAGCAGGTCACGGATAGCAATCCTGATTGCTTCGGACCTGTTCGGGTAGAGATTGCTTTGCACGAGCTTCTCTAGACCGTCGACATAGGTTTCGGGAACGTGGAGAGTTACGAGCTTAATGGTATATCACCTGAGCTATGTCGGGGTCATACGGTAATATCACTGTGAGTAATACTAGGTCGAGGGTCAGGATGGTAAGCCTTCCTTCGTTCGCAAGGCAGGAGTTATATCACTTTCATTTAGCACACAAGAACAATCACCAACAGGAGAGGGATCGCCTGACCGTGGACCGACAGAAAGCCATTGAAACGCTGTTCAATCCCAAATCTATCGCAGTAATTGGTGCATCGTCTACGAAAGGAAAGCTCGGTAACTCGGTTCTGCGCAATATCATTGATAGCGGCTACGAGGGCAGAATCTACCCTATTAACCCGAAAGCGGAGAAAATTCTTGGACTCAAAGTCTACAGGTCTGTGAGTGCTATTGCTGGACGTGTGGATGTTGCGGTCATCGTGATCCCTGCAAGATTCGTTCTCTCGGTGGTGGAAGAATGTGGCAAAAAGGGTGTAACGGCACTCGTCATTATTACTGCTGGCTTCAAAGAGATTGGTCATGAGGGTAAGGAAGCGGAGAAAAAAATAGTAGAGATTGCCGAGAAATATGGCATGATTGTGCAAGGACCAAACTGCTTGGGCATCATCAACACCTACGCTCCGTATAACGCTTCATTCTCCGCTGGAACTCCTTCCAAGGGATCGATTGCCTTTGCTTCGCAATCAGGTGCACTAATGACTGGAATCCTTGACTGGAGTCTTATGGAGAAGATTGGCTTCTCCAAGTTCGTAAGTCTTGGCAACAAAGCGCATCTTGATGAAGCTGATTTTGTTGAGGCTTTCGGGAAAGACCCAAACTCCACGTTTATTCTTCTCTACATAGAATCCGTTGTTGACGGTCGCAAATTCATGAAAGCTTGCCGAGAAGTCGTTCCAAAGAAGCCCATCTTCGTTGTGAAATCGGGGGTGAGCGCTGCTGGAGCTCGAGCTGCTTCATCGCACACGGGATCTTTAGCCGGCAGCGATACTGCGTATGATGTGGCATTCAAACAGAGCGGTGTCAATCGTGCCGAGAATATGTCTCAGCTATTCGATGTCGCTAGCGTGTTCGATGACATGCATCTCCCTGCAGGCAACCGTGTGGCAATAGTCACCAATGCTGGGGGTCCTGGAATCATGACGACTGACGCCTGTGAGGCTTGCGGGCTAGAAATCGCTCAGTTATCCCGGACGACAATCGAGTTTCTGCAGAAAGAATTACCTCCTGCTGCTTCAGTCTATAATCCAATTGATGCTCTAGGTACGGCTCAGCCAAAGGACTACAAGCTTTGTATTGAGGCTGCTTTGAGGGATGAAAACGTTGATTCCGTTCTTGTTTTAGTCACTCCTCAGGCGGTAACCAAAGAGGCTGAAACCGCGAAAACATTGGTTGAATCACACAAGAAGTATCCTAGCAAGCCTTTGGTGGCTGTATTCATGGGTGGCAACTCGATGGTTTACCCGCGCATTATCATGAATGATGGTGGCATCCCTGTTTTCGATTTCCCTGAACGAGCTGTGCATGCCTTAGCCGAGCTCTACAAGTACACTGTGCGGAGGGACAATCTGAAGGATGATGTTATTCCCAAGTTCAAGGTTGACACGAAACGAGTTCAGAAGGTCATAGACTCGGTGCGAGCAGATGGAAGGAACATCATGATGGGCTACGAATCGCATGAGGTAGCCGAGGCGTACGGCATTCCTGTTGCACGCATACGGTTGGCAACGAGCTCCGAAAAAGCAGGACAGATAGCTAAGGATCTTGGTTTTCCTGTAGTCTTGAAAATCGCAAGTCCTGACATTGTACATAAGAGTGACATTGGAGGGATTATGCTTGGGCTTGAAACCCAGCAGGAAGTCGAAGATGGCTTCATGCAGATTCTC
>WTCK01000035.1 GCA_013138615.1 Candidatus Thorarchaeota archaeon
ACCCATTGAGAAACCGCCAATCTCCTCGAGAACTGCTACAACTTCAGCAGTGTAATTCTCCACCACCATCTCAAGGCCAACCCGATGAGTCCATGAAATCAGTATGGTGTCTCCAACCTCAGCAAGCACAGTGCCATTATCCCATGGGTCTGTAATCCTTGACCCGATAACGACAGAGTCGTTTGCGGGGGTTTCCGGTATTGTTCCCTCCTCCGCAACAAAGCTCGAATATAACGAAGCGTAGGCAGTATAATCGACCCCAGTTACACTAAGCGGAAGTTCTGTAGACCCGAAATCAAGCATTACCGATTTCGACATTATGGCAGCAGATGTCTGAACACCATCAATCTCGTTGATTGTATCGGTGTCATTCACAAGCAAGGTGAAATCAGATGTACTACCACCAAACATCCCAAATGATTGTGTAGATACTGTCACTGTATCACTGGAGAATCCTTCCCCAAGTTCGGAAGTTATCGTAACTTGCAGTCCTGTCGTTATGGAGGTTAACGCAACAATCGCCGCTATACCTATGACTATGCCTAGGATTGTCAGCCCTGCGCGCATCTTTCTAAGCCGCACGGCCCCAAAGGCGAATGAAAAAACGTCTCTTGACTTCATCTAGTTCACCACGTCCGATGCGATGACTCCATCCAGCATGTGCAATGTTCGACCTGCTTGGCGTCCAATGTTTTGATCATGAGTTACTACAATCAGGGTGGCCCCTTGTTCTTCGTTTAGCTGTTTCACAAGGTCCATGATTTCTCCAGCTGTTTTCGAGTCGAGATTTCCCGTGGGTTCATCCATAAGTATGAAGGCGGGATTGGTCACTATCGCCCGCGCTACCGCTACCCGTTGGCGCTCACCACCGCTGAGTTCAGAAGGCTTGTGATGCATTCTGTCTTCCAACCCAACGCTTGTTAGCACCTCTTCGGTGCGTTTCTTTCTCTCGCTTCTCGGAACACCCGCAATAGCTAATGGCAATTCCACATTGCCCCGAGCATCTAGCCGCGGAATCATATTGAAGAATTGGAAGACGAATCCAACGTTCTTCCTTGTATCCGCGAGCTGGTTATCGCTGAGAGTCGACACATCAATACCTTCAATCATGAGTTTTCCGCTGGTAGGTCTATCAAGAGCACCAATCATGTTAAGCAGCGTTGACTTTCCGCTTCCCGAGTGGCCCACGATTGCGATATACTCGTCTTTCTCAACTTTAAAACTGAGTCCACGCAGGGCATTAACAGGAATTTCTCCCATCATGTATGTCTTTGTTATGTCTTCTACTTCCAATACTGTTGTCAATTCTTTACACCTTTGTTAATAGGTCACTAATAGCAAAGGTCAGTCAGCAGGTTTAGAGTATTTCTTGACTAGCTTCTCAATCTCATGGGCGAAGCGGATCATCATATCCTCCACCTCGGACATTGCCTTGTCGGAAACATCACTGGCCATAATGCGGCGCAGCGATGCCAATCCCAAGAGCACCCGTTGAGGAGGAGGAAGCGATTCACGTTCGGCATCAGAGAGTCCAGATAGGAAAGGAAAGGAGTGCATTGGAAAATGCCCGAAACCTAGCTTTGCCCGGATTTCTCCACTTCCACAGATGTCTTCCTCGAAGAAAGTCTTGCCTTCTTCAGTGAGTTCATACCTCTTTATTCCGCTTTCAACTGATAGCTCCGTTGTGAGCCCATCTTTCAGTAGATGTTTCAGCAACGGATACATGGACCCAGGTTTCGGTTTCCAGCGACCACCGGTTTCTTTCTCGATCTCAGAGGTCAATTCAGACCCTGACATGGGACGCTCCTTGAGAAGCTGCAAAACTCGATACCTGAGGAATCCCTTGGGCACGGCTGCAGTGTGCTGGAGCCAACGCCTCATCGGGTTAGCTTGCCTTATTCGCTTCCGAAACGCTTCCAGACGCTTCTTCGAGATGTAATATTTCCCATCTTTGCGTATAACGGGATTGTCCTTACCCAGCCTTGCATCAACTATCGTCTTCATTCCCATCGAGAGGCCGAATTCTTTCCATTTGAGAGCGGTCTTAGGACTAGTCGCGCCCTTCTCAAGGAATACCTCTGCCACTCTAGCAAATGGATGCATGATTTTACACCTGTTATGACTGACTTATGTCATTAGTGATATCACGCGTGATATCAAATGTGATACATATAAGCGTTATGAATGATACAAACTGTGTATGGAAAAAAAGGAATAGAGGCCGGCATCCCGGTGCGGGATACCGAACTCCAATAGCTGCCTATTCGCTCTCGCTACTCTCAGTAACGGGAGATTCCTCTGTGTCCGACGTGACTCCCGATCCGTGTCCTGCTTTCAACGCTTCAAAATCAGGGTCTATGTCTGTTTTTCTTAGAACCCATGCAGCAACCAGTAAGAACGGAGCGAATACTGGCCCCCACCATAGATAGGCAAGGAGTGTGCTGCCGGTTGACGCTACAGAGTATGCCATGAACCATCCGAGCAATGAAACAGAAACAGCTTGGAATATGTTCAAAGGTAAGCCCTTGAAGCCTTCATACATCCCTGCACGGCTCATTCCGGAAGCAAGCTCATCTGCATGAGCGATGTCAGCCGGAACAATGTAGCTCATGAGATAGTAAATCGCCATGCAAGCGGCAAGTGGAATGAAATAGATTGAAGCAACAACGACATTCGACAGCACTCCAGTCAGTGCCCCCAGAAAGGGTGTCATCGCC
>WTCK01000006.1 GCA_013138615.1 Candidatus Thorarchaeota archaeon
CAAATCGATAAACAGACTGACCCTCAGTTATATCATTTATTGTATTATTTCAAGACCGATATTTCGAAGACTATCTCTGGAAATCAAATCAGTGTGCAGGCTGCTATTCTACAACACAAATGGCAAAATCGGGGCATTCCATCTCACATAGTCTACAGACCTTGCATGCCTCCAAATCATAGACAATTGGAAGGAAAAAGCCTCGATTGTCGACTTCATCATCTTTTCTGAGAACTCCATACGGACATACTGAGATGCAGATGTGACAGCCTTTGCAAAGCTTAGTATCCACAATGATCCGCTTAGCTTTCTTTGGCATTAACGGGGTCCTCAAGCGCGGCCGGGTCTTTAACGGGATATAACGTTATTTGTCCGGTAGCAGAAGGGGACGATTATATAGCTTGGAACTTGAAGACATAGATGATGTTGGTGTTTGATTGGTGAAATCATTTCTTGTCTTCATGTGCTCCAAATGCAAGAACTTCACAAATGCTCCTGTCGGTCAGAAGCGAAGACGTTGCAGCTACTGCGGCAAAATCATCAACATCGATAAGGCAGCCCGTGCGCTTTTCGATAGCCCCGATGCTGCCTCGACTGCGGTCAAGGAGTTCAACGCCGCGCGAGGCGGTGATGTGTTTGAAAAGGCAGTGAATCGATCACGGGAGAGAGTGCGGGCTCTTATTCCTGAGAGGCGATTGCGTGCTGAGGATATTTCAAAGGGGATTGATGCACCTGTCCCCTCAGGAAAAAGAAGGAGACTTATGCGCCTCCTTGAGAAAGAGGCTACCGATAATCCATGTACACTTGGCAGAATAGAGGGCTTTTGCGGGGAATATCAACTGGAGTGGAATTGGGTGGAAACCCAATTAACTAATCTTGCTAATCAAGGCACTCTGATTTTCCCACGTCCTTGGTTGATTCAACTAGTCAAATCAAAGACAGAGAAGACCAAGACATCGTCACACAGAGTGGATGTTTCAGATGCGATTCTCGTGCTACTCAAGGAGAGAGGGAATCGCCTGGGAGTCGATCAAATTATTGCACACTTTCAACCAGGAGGAGTTTCTGAAGATTCGGTGATAGCCTCATTGGAACGATTGATGAGAGAAGGGGGTATCTTCGAACCGAAACCTGGAGTTGTTAGTCGAGCATAGAAACCTCGATTGATTCAAATGATGATAGGGTTCTGAGAGGATGATTACGATGCCTATAGTCGAGCTGGTTGCCAAGAGAACACTGGAAAGCAATCCAAACATAGGTCTTAGCGTAATTGATCTCGTTATTCTTCTCTGGCTGTATTCAAATCCGTATGATAGCAAGAAACGTCAGCTCAGCTCTATACGAAACGTTCTGAAGATGTGTGAAACCTTGCAAACGCCTGGGAAGGGCATCGAACTCACGGGGGAGGAACTCACTCAGATTGTACTAGGAAGCTTGGACCGGTTGCAAGACAAGAAACTTGTTTTCATACGATCAGCTGGTCGACACTTCGTGAAGAGTACTCTCACCGATGCTGGTGTTAATCTTGTGCGAGAATCCATGAATTTGCCATCACTAAAGCGGGTCATTGCGGAGTTTGGCAATAATCCATAAAACGGACCATACAAGTGCATAAGTTTAAATGTCAAACATTTCCGAAACTGGCCAGTCGCTCTCTGTAAGCGATTGCTTGAGAACCGATGGATGCAGTGCAGGCGCCTAGTTCTGCTCGCGAGAACAGTCTGTATACGTGTGCCGGTAGGGTCTGAAGTAGTCGTTGAGGGTGTTATAGTGTCTGGTTGGACACAGTGTTAAAGCTGGGTTACATCAACCAGGTCGCTACACCGGAAGTGAGGCACAATGCCGACATATGGATATTCAATCATAGGCATGGACCCAGACCGAACAGCCGTAGCTAGTGGCAGAAATCTGCGATGCTCGCCCAAACAGTCCAGAGAAGTTTGTAAAGAGATTCGCGGAATGATGTTAGACAAGGCCATTGACCTTCTTGAAAGCGTAGTTGAAGAGAAGGCATGGATACCTTACAGGCGCCACAAGAAAAAGCGCGGCCACCACGCAGGCATGAAGAAATGGGCTCCAGGTGGTCATCCGGTGAAAGTGTCCAAGAATGTCTTGAAGATTCTCAGAAATGCTGAGGCTAATGCGGACAGCAAGGGTCTGGACATTGACAGGCTCAAGATTATCCATTCAGCGGCACAGCACGGTAGAACATACAAGAAGTACATTGAGAGAGCTTTTGGCAAAAGTTCACCGTACTTCGAGAACACTACACACATCGAGATTGTGTTGGAAGAGGTGAGCTAAGTGTCGGCAGTGAAATACTTCATAACCCAAAATAGTCGTAAGCTTAAGATCGACGAGTTCTTGGCACGAGAACTCAATGCGGCCGGATACGGTGGTGTGGAAATCCGGAAGATGCCCATGCGCACAGAAGTTATCATTCATGCCTCTAGACCAGGCGTTGTTATTGGACGTCGAGGGTCAAAAATACGAGAACTGTCAGACATCCTTGAAACCGATTTCGGTATTGAAAACGTCCAGGTAGAAGTTAGTGAAATAGAGAACCCTTGGCTTTGCGCTCAGGCAATGGCTTCCAGACTTGCAAGACAGCTAGAACGAGGGGTTCGTTTCCGAAGAATGGCATATTGGATCCTTCGTCGTGTAATGCGTGCCGGGGCACTAGGATGCGAGATAATCGTCAAGGGTAAATTGTCAAGCCGGAGAGGACGCTACCAGAAGTTCAAGCAAGCCACGGTTGCTAAAACGGGCGAACCAGCCCAGTTGTATGTTGATGAAGCAGATGACACTGCCATCTTGAAACCAGGCGCGATAGGTATCAAAGTCAGAATTATGCAACCCGATGCCCAGCTACCTGGAGTGATAGTTGTCAAGAAGCCGAAGCCAAAGAAACCTGCAGAGCTAGAGCTGCTCAAACAAGAGGAAGAGGTACGTGATGTGGTTGCTGAAACCGGAGACATCGAAGAGGGCTTCGAGGGAATAACGGATGTTGACGAGCTAAGAGAATTAGAAGAACTCGATGGACTTGAGCTCGTGGATGATGTTGAAACAACTGAAGAGAAAAAGGCTCCAGTAGAAGCAAAGGCCACTGAACCTGAAGAGAAGCCGTCTGAAAAAGAAAGCGAGTCGTTGCCTAGTGAAGAGAGTACTCTGGAAGAGCTGAAGGAATTGGATGCGCTTGACACTCCCAAGGAAGGAGGCGATTAATTCATGGCTCGACTCACAGCAAAGGACATCCGCAAACTCAATCCAGCAGAACGCCAGAAGAAGATGGATGAGTTGTTCAATGAACTCACCAGTGTTAGAATCCAGATTGCTACTGGTGGCGGTTCTGAAAATCCTTACCAGATAAGGGCGATCAAGAGAACTATTGCCAGGATTTTAACAATTCAGAGGGAAGAGGAGTTGAAGCCGGAACAATGACTGTAACTCCAATGAATCTAATCCAGCATGAGCTGGTTGGTTTGAAGACACACGTGGTCGCATCCAGGGATCCTGGACAGGTGTGTAGATCTGGCACAATAGTTGTTGAGTCCAGAGAGATGATTCACGTGGACACAGGCGCGGGTGTAATCCAACTGCCAAAGAGTGTTTGCGTGTTTGACATGAGCCTTCCTGATGGAACTATCGTCCGTGTTGACGGAAACGTGTTGAAAGGAAGACCTGAGGATAGGCTGAAGAAACGCCTTAGCAAGAGATGGTGAAGATGGTAGATACGAAAGCAAAAGTTCGGAACATTGGGATTCCAAATGTAGAGCCACCAGAGAATGTGTGCGACGATCCGAATTGCCCATTCCACGGTAGTCTCTCAGTCAGAGGACGCATAATGGATGGCATCATCACCAGCGTGAAGATGCACAAATCGATTACGTTCCAAACTGACTATTTGCGCCTCGTTAAGAAGTATTCTCGATATGAGAGGCGTAGATCAAAGAAGCATGCTCATCTTCCACCGTGCATTGACGCCAAGGTAGGCGACACGGTCAGAGTAGCCGAATGTCGACCCCTTAGCAAGACTGTATCCTTTGTGGTGATAGAAATAAGACCACAGAAAACAGGAGAGGAGGAATAGCCCATGTCAAGGAAAATCGGTAGAGGCATTAGGAAATTCATTCCTAGGATTGCACGGGGGCTGCCTATTGGGGCTAAGATTCTGTGTGCAGATAATTCCGGAGCGAAAGAACTCCAGATAATCACAGTCTTCGGATACAAGGGAAAGCTCCGGAAACTGGGAAAAGCCGGTGTTGCAGATCGCGTGAATGTATCTGTGACGAAAGGGAAACAGGAATTGCGAAAGCAGGTCATCCAAGCAATCATTGTGCGTCAACGGAAACCGTTCCGCAGACCGGATGGCACGTGGATGCAGTTTGAGGACAATGCAGCAGTCCTCATCAAACCGGGAGGCGAGCCTCAAGGCTCAGAACTCCGAGGACCAATGGCGAGAGAGGTCACTCTGAAGTGGCCCAGAGTTGCTGCCATCGCTTCGAAGATAGTGTGAGGTAGAAACTGATGACAAAGAAGCCGAGTTCCAAATCC
>WTCK01000178.1 GCA_013138615.1 Candidatus Thorarchaeota archaeon
GTGGGAGGTTGGCTCATGGGATTCGGATTAACACTGCCGTATCTAATGCTCGCGGGATTGTCACTAGTAGCGCTTCTGGTCATGGTTCCACTATTCTCACGATCGAACAAATAAAGGAGCCAGAGAATCAGGGTTTCAATAACCCATCAAAAGCGCCTTTGAGAGAGGGTGCTTCATTGATGTTTCTCAGAGGAGGCTGAGGGTATGCTACTTTGCTATGGCTGAGCCCGGACTCTATTAGTAGCTGAGCCATCTTGATTGCCACGATAAATGGATCAAGAATCGGAACGCCAATCTTCTGCGCGATTGGTTCAAGGTCGATTTCGTGAGAGAGTGCTGTGCACCCCAGAACAATGACATCTGCGCCGTCCTCCTCAACGGCTTGTCTGCTAAGTTCTAGGAGCTCCTTCTGAGCATCAACTGGACGTTTTGCGATATCAAGAACAGGCAGAGTTAGATAACGCACACTGGCACAGAATGGCTCCAGTCCCTCTTTGCGGACTCCTGCCGCCATACATCTCTTGAGTGAGTCACCTTGGACAGTGATTATGCTGAATCTTGTGCCAAGTATTAACGCAAGGTGGAGTGAGGCATTCCTAGGGCCTACAACTGGCACATTCGAAATCTCTCTTGCAGCGTTAAGAATTGGATCGCACGCACAGTCAATCACTATCGCATCAAAGCCCTCTTTGCAGGCCTTCACCACTTGCTCAAGGATGAATGGAGCATTATAGGCTTCATCAACAAGTGATTCAACGCTGTGAGTTCCGTAGCGTGGCGTGAAGTATCCGATATCGTATCCTTGAGGAGTGTGTAGCTTGACAAAGGACTTCTTCTTCTCATCAGCCGTCCAATCGACGCCTGTTGCACCAATCAGCGCTATACGTTTCAATAATCTTCACCAGTCCGACTGTAAGATGAAGGGGAGAGTGAAAAGAAAAAGCTAACCCCTAGTGTAAATTGCTGATTATTTCTTCCATAGGCTTGTATTCGAGCTCAGGATGGCCATAGCGTTCTGGCGAGAATGCTTTCTTGCCGATCTTTGTGCTCCCTGCATAACGGAGACGCTCGTGAGCTGGCACTGCTGTAATCACAACCTTCATACCTTCTTTCAATGCGGAGCTCATGACACCATGACCATTCTTCGGGTAGTGTAGGCAAATTAAGTCCGGAAGCATTACAACCGGTTCGCCATCACAAGTCGCCATCATGTATTCGTTCTTGACTGTTAACACCAGCTTGCCCTTGAGGTCCTCAGGCTTGATAGTCACCGTGACGTGCCAATGGCCTGCGCGGTCTTCTCACTTGACTTTCTCAATAGTACCCATGGCCAGCTTTTGACCCTTCATAATATCTAGGAAAGCGTCGATAGGTGAATTGCCATTCTCATTGGCGTCCCGCACAGCCTCACCAAGCTTGATTGACTTACTAATGCTGTTTGGAATCACGCTCTTCTTCAGTTGTGCACCGCTTTGGTGGTAATGGTTATTGGCACCTGCGCCACCATCATTGACCACAGCAAATCTTCCGATTTCATCGGCAAGTGCAGGACTGGTTGCCTTTTCCACAATCACAACGCTGCCGCCCTTGGAAACAACCGGCATTGGGCATAATTCGATTCCATATCCCACAAATGAAATCATCTGCGATTCCGGCGCCGCGCGTCCGAGACCATCTCCATCCACTGTGGTAATTCCTGTCCGTGCCGCGAGGGAAAGCATCACAGTAGTGTTTGTGCCCCCTAGTTCAAAGGGAACCAGGTGGTCGACTTTCTTCCCGGCTATCTTCTCGGATATTTTCATTGCCTCATGGAGCTCGTATCGAGTTTCCCATTGCTCAAGCATATCACCTATGGATGTGAATGCGTTCACGGAACCCATGTAGCCCCCACAGACGATGAATGCGCCATCTTTCACATCATTGGGATCTGTCAGCTCATAGACTCTATCTCTTTGGTAATCCCAATCAACCATGGGTTTCCCGAAACCGACAGGATCACCCCCACCACCTGTCCCTAGGATACCTACACCAACTAGCATGTCATACGCATTCTGTCTGGACATCTTCATGCTTCATCACTTCAATGTCAACTCAAGTTAGCGTCTAAAGCCGTTCTACTTCCTAACGCCTTCCATAGAATGGACGATTTTGTACCAGCGCTTCTTGGTCCCGACTTTCGCCCGTCGCTTCCAACCTCCGGACTTTGGCTCGTCCTCAATCAGCTGCCTAAGCTTCTGGGCTCTGGATATAACCAAGTCCGTCTGTTCTTGGGTCAGTAGTTCCACAGTGGGTACAAAGTCAATCAGCTTCTGGATATTTGTTGTCACAGTGTGGTAGAAACCCCAATCATTACGGAGGCGTTGCGCTATGTAATATCCGTTGACTCGGCTATCATCGTCTGTTTCACTGATATCGTGAGCAAGGAAGGTGATTATGAGATCTTTCAAATCCTTCGCGTTAATCTCAACAATCTGTGTTTTCTCGAGGAACAGCTCTGCTAAGGGAATTGTGGGATTGTCTTCTTCGAGTCGTTTCTTTTTCTTGAAGTCAATCTTATGGCAGAATTCTAAATGATCATAGAACACATCGATTTTTCTCTGACGCTTTTGGTCGATGAAGAGGTCTCTGAGCGTTGAAGCTCTTGCAAAACTAGGAGGAACCCAGTGGTAGCCAAGCTCATCCCGGAAGAGATTGATTATCTTCCTCTGATATTTGTAGTAGCACAGAAAATCAATGTCTGTGACCACACGACCCATCTTCTTATGAAGGTCAATATAATCGGGGGCCTTGATTCTGAACGCAAGGCATCCGATAATTCGTAAGGGGGCATCGATATCCTCAGCGGCTGCCACGAGTCTCATAGCCTCTTCAAGGAAATCGTCTTTGATTTCACCATACTTGCTTGACAATCAACCAGGCTCCTTGCTCCAAGAAGGGAGGCACATCCCCAATAAAACCGTGTGGCTTTAATATCTTGTTACAAAAAGGGGGTCTGTTAAAGCCACCTTCCTTGACCACACCATTAG
>WTCK01000269.1 GCA_013138615.1 Candidatus Thorarchaeota archaeon
TTGCTTTTCTTGACTTTATCGATTTTATTGGCAGCCACAACTACACCCGAGGAAACCTCGGATAAGAAACTATAGAACTCGATATCAACGGGAATCTCACCACGTTTATCCCATCTTTCGACAAGCACTCTGAATAGGGACACATCTACAATCAGGATTGCTACAGCAATTTTCTTTCCCCATTCCTCAAGCCTGTGAATGACCGTAGTTTTCGTTTCTTCTATTGTCGCCTTGCTTTGACCTGCCATGTGACCAAAGCCTGCCATGTCAGCTAGAATGACTGAACCAAGGTCTATGAGAAACTCCCAGCGTGTGCTTCCAGGGCGCTTGCCAACCCGAACTCGCCTACCAGTCAGCGCTCGTATGGTGCTGCTTTTTCCAACATTGCTTCTGCCAGCAAATACTATCAGCGGCTTGCCACCCTTAACCTTGGAACGACTTCGTTCTTGCATTCTCTTTTTCCGCCTTTGCCATTTCTCTCAGGAGTGTGCGTTGTTCATATCGTAGAATAATCGATGCAACAAGCAATCCAACTGCTGCGTTCGAGAACTACTGGAACGATTTTCTCCTGAATCTCAGTGGAAGGTGTGATTTGCTGGTATGAAATACAATGATCTATCTCTTCATTGAGGGGTGCAAACAAGATCATCTAAAGGACTTCCTCTCCTTCAAATGCTGAATCTCGTTTATCAAGATGCGCATATCCGTTCTAAGTGTAATCTCCACTCCATCCATTCTGGACTCAAGATCACGCACAACGCTATCGATTGAAACGCATTCATTCACGAGCTCTTCAATTAACATCTGCAATGCTGCTATGTTAGAGATGTGCGCCGCAACATTGTCAAAAGCAGAACGAATTCTTTCCTTACAGTCACTGGGAGGAGATTCTCCCATTGCCTACTCCTCTTCTTGAGTTTCACCATATACCGTGTAGCCGAGAATCATAATTAGCACTACAATACCGAGTATCTTAAGGGCGACGTTGACTATTGGAATTAAATCGGCTTGCATAGCAATCTTGTGCCCTCGGAATAGGTTGGCTTATAATAATTGCTGATAGGCAACTCCTGAACTACAGGACAAGGCTCTATCACGCGGCTTCTGCTTTACGCTTCTCATAGAATTTGTCTATGAAGGATCCATAGACGTCCACGGGCTCAGTCAACTCGTTGACTTCATCTATTGCCATCTCCAGCCCACAGAATCCGCACTTGACTGTAGCTACAATTTTGGCACGGTATAGCTCTATCTTGATGGAGGTATTACCGCACTCCGGACACGGATAAACGTCTGGAATACGCTTCTGCGGTCGTCGACGCACCTTCTGCCTTCGTCTTCTACCCATATTGAATCACCATTTGCCTATTTCGCACAGGTCGCGGATGGGCCCCGAAAGAAACAGCGCGGGCTCTGCGACGCCAGTTTTCATTTAAGCATTTTGCTAGGCCACCCAACACTAACTGAAATCGACAACCTTACCGCTGAACGCCATAAATCATGCAAGTCTTACACACAGAAGCTTTCTTATCTCAGCATACTTCGACGTGAAACCATGTCAGGTTTCTCAAGGAACGCCCAGTGCATTTTGCGCATCCTAGAATCATCAGAGTCGATGCTAACTTCAGAGATTCTGGAAACCGCAAAACAGCCCGAGTATGTGGATCTCTGTGCAGACTGTGCTGGAGGAGATGCATTCATTGCAGCTGCGAATCAGCTAGCAAGTCAAGGTCTAATTGCCAAGAAGTTTGGCAAGGGCGGCTACCGCTGGCATCTTGTGGAGGCGAAGTAATTGGACGTAACAAAGATACGCGAGGATTTTCCAGTCTTAAAGCGCATAATCAATGGGCACCCACTCGTTTACCTTGATAGTGCATGCATGTCACTGAAGCCTTTGCAGGTACTTGCCGCTATGCGTGAATACTATGAACAGTATCCAGCTTGTGCTGGTCGAAGTATCCACAAGCTTGGTGAAGAAGCATCAAATGCATACTCTGCATCACGATCCAAGTTTGCCAGCTTCATCAATACTGCTGAGCCTGAGGAGTGTATCTGGACGAGAAATGCAACTGAGTCGTTGAATATAGTGGCCAGTTCGGTGAAGCTTCCGAAGGGTTCGAAAATAGTTACTACTACCCTAGAGCATCACAGTGGATCGTTGCCATTTGTGGAGCGCGCACGAAGAGATAATCTAAAGATTGAGATAGTTGAAGCCAAAGATGATGGCACGTTCGACATCGAGGACTGGAAAAAAGTCATAGATACTAATACTAGTTTGATTTCAATAGTCCATTCATCCAATGTGACCGGCACTATTGCCCCAATGAAGGAGATTGTCGAGATAGCGCATGACCGAGGGGCGCTAGTCATGTCCGATGACGCCCAATACGCCCCACACCATCCTCTGGACGTGCAAGATCTAGATGTTGATTTTTCAGCTATCTCAGTTCACAAGATGTGTGGGCCCACCGGTGTAGGGGTTCTCTATGGAAAGATGGACCTTCTGAAGTCAATGGATATGTTTCTGGTTGGAGGTGACACCGTGGCTGACGTCAGGTACATTGATGGCAAGATTGTTCCTGAATACTTGCCTCCGCCAGAGAAATTCGAAGCCGGGCTGCAGAACTATGCAGGGGCCATTGGTGCAGGAGCAGCTGCTGATTATCTCCAATCAATTGGGATGCACAACATAGAGCTTCATGAAAGAAG
>WTCK01000140.1 GCA_013138615.1 Candidatus Thorarchaeota archaeon
CCGCAGCAAATCCAAGCATGATGTCCAGAGTCCTTCGACTGGGCTTGCCACCTATTAGAACTGGAATTGCACCAAGTCCTGTTGCAGCGCCTGCCAGAAGACTTGCTATTACTCCCATTGTGACGATATCGGGTACCAGTTGCATCTCAACTGCTCCTATGTATCTGTAGAGTGGTGTGAAGGTTGTATAAGGCCCTTGCTGAACATGAGAAAAGAATGTGGGCCCGGCGAGATTTGAACTCACGACCGTTCCCCTGCCCGGACGAGGTGTCCGGACATACAGGTTATGAGCCTGCTGCTCTACCAAGCTGAGCTACGGGCCCTTGCTGCTCAGTCCAAGCGTATCATCGGCTCCGCGCTTGCGATATTAAGGTTACGAAAGAAAGGCTCACCACTCGTACGGTCATGATTACTGACCATCAAGTTCTCCATCTATTCAGACATCAAATGAACAGACCTAACCTACAAAATCACCCCGGATTCAACGCTGCATTCCTCCGACCTTAAATGATACAATCGTAACAACGAGGAAAGTCGCTTGGAGTACAATGGATGATACTACTGTTCACCTCTCCGCAATGTGCTTGGTGTGATGTTGTCAAGGACATGGTGGAAACCGAATGTGACAGTATTGGGGAAACCACCAGATTACACGAGATCGACGTAGAGATGCATACACGTATTGCAGAAACATATGGCGTATTGGCGGTACCGACTCTGGTATCCGGATCCCATTCGTTATCGGGTGTCCCTTGCTCTGATGATCTTCGTTCGTTCCTGTTTCAGTCCATTGCTGGCAGACCTCTGAACGAGGATGAGGATGCAAGGTCAGTCTTGAGATCCGCCAGACACAAGAAACAGCAATCCAACAAACTCAAACCATTGGTTAAGGCTAGTTCGTTTCTGCGCGAGAAGGCAAGTGACAAAGAACGCACCCGCGCCGAGCCATCTGAGGCGTCTTGTCGACACTGAGAAACCCTCCGCGGCATAATCTTAATAACCGCTCCACAGGCTGCAGGCCTCACGACGCCCCGGTAGTGTAGTCCGGCCCAGCATCTAGGGTTTTCGACCCTATGACCCGGGTTCAAATCCCGGCCGGGGCACCACGTACTTTTTGACTATGCAAAAGTCAGTCTCATGTTGAAGTTGGAAGCGTCGTATGAGTGTGTCAATGCTCCTGAGGATACAATGTCGACACCGCTCTGTGCGTAGTCTTTCACATTGCTTTCATCAATTCCGCCAGATGCCTCTAAGATCACCTTTTCTCGCCAGCCCTTCTTAGTCAGTGCATCGTTCACCTTCACGATATCCTCAGGTTTGAAGTTATCCAGCAAGACTATGTCAGCCCCTGTTTCAACAGCCTCCATAGCCTCCTTGAGATTCCTCACCTCACACGAGATTTTCTTGCTGAATGACACTGCACCTCTTGCCGCCGTGATGGCTTTTCCTACTCCTCCTACTACCGTGATGTGGTTATTCTTTATCAACACCATGTCATCCAGCGCATACCGATGAGGATCGCCTCCACCAACTTGGACTGCCCGTTTCTCGAAGTATCGAAAACCAGGAGTGGTCTTTCTTGTTGCAGCAACGACTAAAGCCGGATTTCCTTCTCTCGCAGTTTCCATCATTCGGTGCACTTTGGTGGCAATTCCGCTCATTCGCATGATTATGTTTAGACAAACTCTCTCGACTGTGAGCAGTGTCCCAGCAGGTCCTTTCAGGCGGATGACAGGCTCGTCTGGCCCCACCCATTTACCTTCATCAGCAAGCACTTCGCAAGCAAGTCCAGTAATCTCAGCTATTGCAGCAATCTCAATCGCGCCAGCTAAGATAGATTTGCTTCTTGCGAATATCGTCCCCGTTCCAAGTGTCTTTGGCTGACCTATGGCTTTCGTGGTCAGATCGCCAGACCTGATATCTTCCTCAAGGTATTCCTTCAGCGCTTTCATTACTGCGGGAGATGGTCGGTTCATCATAATTCACACTCGCTGTCAGCTTCTTGGGTGACTGGGGTTTCTAATCACGGTTCCGCGTGGGGATTCTTCCCCAAAAATCTCTGCCTGAAATGACATGAACTCGGTTTGTGAATCTTTCCACGCGTCGGTAGGTAGCCTTGCTTTGTTGCATGTGTGCTGCAGATACTCCTCTACATTCCACTTCCAATCGACCGGGACATGTGGGAGTAGAAGTCCGCGCCACATACCTCTGGATACTATAAGCCCGTCGCGCCCTACTTCCACTAACTCCAAGAGTTTCATTGGATCATCATACTCTACCTTCACAGGAGGCGTTAGGACACTGAGCTCAACTAGAATCGCATCCAGCTCTTTCGGTTCGACGGGGGGAAAGCGTGGGTCGCGTGTAGCCGAATCGACAGCGGAGTCTATCGTTGCATCGATTAAAGGTTGAGTCGGATATGGCCGACCGATACATCCTCTTAGAGCGACAGAATCTTCTTCGATGGAGTTGAGGGTTACAAAGACTCCCGATTCTTTCCACAGGTGCTCAGGAGCGTCCTGGGGAGGTTGTGCTTTCCTCTGATGCTGTACAATCTCATCCACAGTCTGTCTTGCCAGTTTGACTAGGAGTTTACCATCATCATCAGAGTAAACATGGGTCATACAGCATCATCTCGGGTATCCCCATTCACTAAACGCGGTTATGTCTTTCGCACAGGAACCCTTCCTGCAACTCCCGGGCCGACGAGAAACTGACCGTAGTTATAGACCAAATCGCCTCCAACAAACGTCATAACCGGTGTGGCTAGGACCTGTCGCCCCTCAAATGGAGTGACTTTGGCCTTTGAATTGAAGAAAGCACCACAAATCACCGATTCCTCTTTCTTGACAATACAAATGTCCGCGTCATAGCCTTTGGCGAGGACTCCCTTCGAGCCAAGCTTGAGTATATGGGCGGGTGCTGAACAACAACACCTCAGATACTCGACCCATGAAAGGCGTCCCTCTAGGACTTCTGTCAGCATGAGGGGTACAGTTGTTTCTAGCCCGGGTATCCCTGATGATGCTTCGAGAAACGTGGCTCTTTTCTCCTGTTCCGTGTGAGGTGCATGATCAGAGGCGACACAATCAATCACACATTGATGGAGAGCTTTCTGCAATGCCTTGTTGTCATAGGGTGATCTAAGAGGAGGTAGCATCTTAGATGCGCCGTCAGGGTGTGTAAAGTCGCCTCCTGCCAGAAACAGGTGATGCGGCGCAACTTCTGCTGTTAGGAGGTCCTCAGCCCTGTGCTTCTCTATAGTTCTCACGGATGACGCACAGCTAACGTGGCAAATGTGCAATCTGCCGCCAATCTCTAACTGTGCGGTTAGGAACTGCTGAATCGAATCCTCCTCACTCTCACAGGTGTGCTGCTTCAGGAATGCATCAAGGGTTTTGGGCGCAGAACGTTTTGCACCAGTTTCAGGATGTAGTAAGAGCGGAATATCATGTTCTTTTGCCAGCTTCAAGCAAGCCTGTATTCGTTTCTGATCGTATGATGTGTCCTTGATAATTGGCGAATGTGGATATACTTTGAACCCAAGAATGTCGGGCACTATCTGCGCATCGAAGTCTGACGTTTTCCTTTGTATTCCGGCATAGAAGCCCACGTTCACAAATCGCTTCTCTTTTGCTCTATCCACTTTCTCTTCCAGGCTATCACGGTCAAGTGTGGGCGGGTTGGAATTCGGCATGTCAATTACTGTAGTCACACCGCCCGCAGCAGCAGCTCTTGTGCCGGTTTCGAAGTCCTCCTTGTCAGAATTATTTAGGTCTCTGAGGTGAACGTGGATATCAATTGCACCCGGAAGAATATAGAGGTCCTCACAATCTATCACCTGCTGGGCTGGTGGTTCATTCCCCGGACTGTAAATCCCCTCAATCTTGCCAAGATGCAAGGCAACAGCTTTTAGCGCTGGCTCACCCTCAACAATAACTAGACCATTCTTCAAGAGGTAGTCCACAGTCATATGCAATCAACGCCATCCTGGCTGCGTCATGACGTTGTGAGAATGCCCTATTCAGTCTTCTCAGTGACCTTGAATTTGTTAGCCACAAAACGAGTGAAGTCCGTGGCGCTGATAATACCCATCAGTCTGTTCCCTGAGCCAACAACAGGCAATGTGTTGAGGTTCGCGTCAAGCATGAGTGTCACTGCTTCATCCAACGAAGCTTCCGGAGAGGT
>WTCK01000073.1 GCA_013138615.1 Candidatus Thorarchaeota archaeon
GTTGATGTGATTCCAATTGACCTGTTCTCGGTCGTGCTGTTGTTCTTTGCATTCCCGACAATGTTTATTCTGCATCGG
The DNA here is from genome assembly GCA_013138615.1 of Candidatus Thorarchaeota archaeon. Taxonomy (GTDB): domain Archaea; phylum Asgardarchaeota; class Thorarchaeia; order Thorarchaeales; family Thorarchaeaceae; genus WTCK01. Next base: position 79 of record WTCK01000073.1, read on the forward strand.
TTTATCGCAGACGACTCCAAAGTGAACGCCCTAGAGTCCATCGCAATGATTGCTGTGTTCATCATGATGCTCTACGTGCTGCTGACATTTGGAATCTACCCGCTCAATTAACGACCTAGCAACATAGCCCTATGCTTGCGTAGGGGGAGTTGTGAGTGGCTCGTTTAATCAAAAGGGCGGAGAACTCTTATGCAACATGGCATACCTAATGACAAATCGAATGAGGCAGAGAGATGAAGTATATAGCAATCTGGGAATACGATCCTAAGGACCTGGATGCGGTTCAGGCCAAATGGAAGAAGCTTGGAGAGGTTCGGAAAAAGAAGCCGGGGCTCTTCCCGAAATCGCTGTCGAAGGCATACGTGATGTTTGATGGCACTGCAGGCTTTCAGTTGTACGAAGCTGATAGTGCTGATCAGATATCGGGCATGGTTGCCTACTACACTCCTGAGGTGGAGTTTCGATTCACTCCGATCACCGAGTTGAAAGAAGCAGCCGCCGCCTATGAGAAACTGAAATAGCACAAAGCGAATTTGGAGTAACTTCCCTTTCATCCGGACTTGGTCTGCTCCCAGCAGAATGTTGTCGAAGTCGGAAATAATCACAATGTATGCTGCTCTGTCCAGTACGTAATCAATATGGATATTTGCAGTATTCGAGTACAACTGGGCTTAAGAGATGCTTCCCTTCTTGTAGTCCTTGATGCATCTGTCTATTGTTCGGTACGCGTCGTCCAGTTCTCTGAACTCCTTGACCTCCACAACTCCCTTCTCTTGGATTTTGTAGGTTGCATAGAAATGCTTTACCTCATCAATGAGGCTTCTTGAGAGGTCTTTGATGCTCTCGACATCTCTGTAATAGGGATCGTTGATTGGGACTGCTATGATCTTATCATCGGTTTTTCCTGCGTCGTTCATCATCATTACACCAATAGGTCGCGCGTGAACCACGCATGATGTGAAGGTTGGCTCATTAATCAGCAAGACAACATCGAGTGGGTCTAAATCGTGGTCTAGTGTCTGTGGTATGAATCCATAATCGAATGGAGCGTATGTGTACAAAACACGGTCAAGCTTGAAGAGGTTGTGGTCTGAATCGTACTCGTACTTGTTCTTGCTTGCTCGCGTCATTTCGACTACCACGTAGATTTCGCGAGGTGCGTCTGGCCCCGCTGGAATGTCGTGCAGATAGTTGGTCATAATACTCAGACTCCGCTGCTTCGAAACTTAGCCGCCCATTTGAGGTTTGCTGAGCAGACCTGAGCTGTGCCTCTTTGGTATAAATCTGAAAAAAAGAAAAGAAAACCCGGGAGTTTCCCACGCTACAGCAGGATCTCCCGGCTTAGTTCCTTGAATGGATTGGTATCTGCTTCTAGATGATGCTTAGTTTCTTGCCAATCTTCTCGTAGGCTGCGAGTGAGATGTCAAGCTGTTCCATGCTGAGACCGGAGTTCATCATGTTCCTTATTCGAGCCTTGTCGCGCGCGACCATCGGGAACACAATCGGCAGTGCAAGAATGCCTTCCTTGTACAGCCCATCACTCAGGGCAACGGCTTTTGAACTCTCACCAGTCATTGCTGGAATGATCGGTGTCTGACTGAAACCTGTATCAAAGCCCATCTGTTGGAGCCCCTTAACAAAATACTCTCTGTTCCTCCATAGGGTCTTCACATGCTCTTCCTCGGTTTCTAGGACATCGATTGCTGCGATACATGCCGCCGCTGTTGCTGGGGGATGTGACCCACTGAGTAGCCATGATCGACTCTTGTTCAGGGCGTAGTTCACCATATCTCGGCTCCCTGCAACATGACCGCCCATTGTTCCAAATGCCTTGGAGAATGTACCCATCTCGAAGTGTACGTCGTGATGAGTGAGATTGAAGTGTGACACAATACCTCTTCCGCCTTTACCAAGGACTGCTTCACCGTGAGCGTCGTCTACATAGATCATTGCACCGTAAGGCTTAGCTGCCTTGACAACATCGTCTAGCGGAGCTATATCACCGTCCATCGAAAAGACACCATCTGTGATAACCAAGATTTTCTCGGGCTTGTCCTTCTCAGCTTCTTTGAGGACTCTTTCGAGGTCTCCAACATCGGTGTGCTTGTAGACGAAGCGTTTTGCCTTCGTTAGTCTAACGCCATCAATTATGCTGCCGTGGTTCAACTCATCGGAAACGATTGCATCATTCTTGCCAACAAGCTGCGGTATCAGTCCTTCATTACAGGTGAATCCAGCACTATATGTTAGTGAGGCTTCAGCACCCTTGAAGTTAGCGAGCCTGCGCTCGAGTTCGAGGTGAAGGTCCATCGTACCAGCTATCGCCCTCACGGAACCAGAACCAACGCCATGAGTTTCAATTGCCTTCAGTGCGGCCGCCTTCATCTTGGGGTGGTTGCTCAAGTTGAGGTAGTTATTGCTGCAAAGCATAATGACCTCTTTACCGTCCACCTTCGCCTTAGGCGTGCTTGGGCCCTGAAGCTCCCTAATCTTCCAGTCGAAGTTCTGCTCGACTAGCTTGTCGTACTCGGTTTTCATCCAGCCTGTTGGGTCTCGCATCATTGTCACCTTGATTTCGTAATCGTAATCGGGCGACCCGTCCTCGGGTCAATCCACGCGGGGCCGGATTTTTCAGCTATATGAAACCTTTGTTTCCACGGAATTCCAATCATATCGCTGGGATTTCAGGCCACTCAACGCGATATGCATAATGATTCATATCGATATGCTTTGTAAAGCACAACGGGCATTAAGGAGTTCCGCATATGAACAAGGCATGCAGAGGTGACGAATCGGAATGAGTAAG
>WTCK01000288.1 GCA_013138615.1 Candidatus Thorarchaeota archaeon
TCAATAGCTCCTTCACCAGCAATCTGATGTTGCAAGGGAAAAACCTAACTGGTCCTGCACAACATCCCGTTTTCTTGCATCGTTCACAAGGATTAAAGGACAACTCTTGGTCTGACGGGGTATGCAAATCGGTCTGCCGGAAGGCGATTATAGCTGGATACTCAACCTCGTATTCTTTGCCTTCATCATTACAATGAGCCTTTATGGGCAGAAAATACAGATGTGGCAATGGCTCAAGCAGATTGAAGCTGGTCTGATAGAGCTAAAGAGCATGGCAATCGGGTCTAGGCAATCCGCTATTGACGCATTCAAAGAGCATGGCACAGAAGAGGAGGCAGTTGCCAAGGAAATCGACCGGTGGTTGGACTATTTCACTATCATGCCCGTAGATTTGGACCCTGCCGGAATCTTGAAGCGTCTAGACCACCTTCTGGATGAACGCAGAGACCGCTTCCAAGAGTTTGTCACTGATCTAACTCCGAATGCCAGTGACAGTGAAAGAATGAATCTCGAGAACACGCTGGAAGTAACACAGGTATTGAGCCTAATCTTTCGGATTGTGCGACACTTCTACCTGCTTGGCAAGAAGACTGGCAGTACAATCATGGTAATGCAGGTTCAGATGATAATGCCGGAGCTACTGCGTCTTGCCAAAGCATACTCCGATGCAATGGAAGCGTTCTCTCTAGGAAAGCCAATTGGGGACGGCATTGGTCCACTAGTCGTCACCAAGCTGGCGAGAGAGTATGATGCAACTCCTGAAACCTATGTTCATGAGGTTAGCAAAGAAGTGGGCTACTATCCTATTGAAGTTGAGGGGCGCACCGTTTATGCTATGAGAGCTACTGGTCCCGGCGGAACAGTGGGCAAACCCGGCTTTGCAGTGAAGAAGATTGTTGAAGATAACAAGGGAAAGATAGCTCGAATAATTACAGTGGACGCGGCACTCAAGCTTGAAGGCGAAGAGATGGGTCGAGTTTCGGAGGGAACCGGAGCGGCAATCGGCGACCTAGGGCCGGAGAAACACGCAATTGAACAGGCTGCAACTGACTACGGAATTGGCATCGAAGCAATAGTGATCAAGGAAGATGAGGCCGCAGCTGTTGGAGTAATGGACAAGCGAGTACTTGATTCGCTTCCTGAGGTCATCGAACGAATCAAAATCGCGATTACGAAGAGGACCAAGCCAGGGGACAAGATAATCCTTGTAGGCATCGGGAATACAATTGGCATAGGTCTCTGAGGTGTTTACATGGGAATTATTTCTAAGATACTTGGCCTGGTCTTAACGGTCAGCGGGGCTTTGATTCTGGGCTACGGGATGGGTCCCACTGCGGGAGACCTATCGTTTGTTTTATTCATCGTAGGTCTGGTAGTGATGTCATTGGGATTCAGCCTATTGACTGCAGGCAGGAAGAAGAAGGAAGAAAAACCATCCCTTCCGACAGTCACGGAGATTAGGTGCAACGGGTGCGATTTCAAGGAGATACGTGACTACGAGAAAGGCGACTATATTCTCATGCCCGTGGAGGCAAATTGCCCCAAGTGTAGTGGAAAGATGACCATAGAGGGCGTTTACGTCGTCAGAGAAGAGCCGGAAAAAGACAGGTTCTAATCCGGTTTGGTCAATATCATCGGACCTTTACTTGAAATGAAGACTGTGTGTTCAGACTGGGCCACTAGGCGGCCCTTCTTCTCAACCTGCACAGGATACCCCCGGATTGCGTTGGCCCCTAACAACTCCTTGAGTCCATCACCTATGTCTATCTGCGTGTCGGATGTTCCTATCCAACGTGACGCGAAAGGAAACGGACCGTAGCGATCTCGAAGATGCAGTCTAAGCTTCTCTGTCAACCCCTCAAGAGGTTTGTCAATGCCAGTGTTGGCAAATATGTAGACATAATCACTATCTATCACAGTACCGGTTCCATTTGTGGCGAAAGGCTCAATGGCATAGCAGTCGCCAATCTCCACTTTTTCAGTCCCTCGTCGTTTGACATTTGGCACTGTCTTCCCTGCATGTAGTTTGTACCGTTTCAGACTGTGGCCAGAAAGATTCTTGATAGGACGGAGACCATATGCTTTGATTGTTTTTTCAATCAACTTGCCAACATCTCCTAAGGTTAGTCCGGGCGTGAGCAGATTGATTGCCTCATCCAGTGCGTCATCTGTTGCCGCTACGAAACCCTCCAATGTGCCGTCCACATCAATAGTTCTTGCAGTATCAGCGATGTATCCATCGACGTGCACTCCGATGTCAACCTTCACTAGACCGGAATCTGGAATTCTTACCCGACCATCGTTGGGTGATGTGTAGTGTGCGGCAATTTGGTCTATGCAGATATTGCATGGAAAAGCAGGGCTGCCACCATACTTGATTATTTTCTTCTCAGCAATCCTACAGATTGTGTGGACCGAAGCTCCTGGTTTCACCTCATCACAGGTTTTTCGAAGGATTCTGGCTGCGATTTTACCTGCCTTCACTTGTGCAGGACTAGGTTTTACATTCATTAATGTGCACGCAGAAGTGATTCATGCATTACTCTTAAGAAGTTCATTGAACGCGCCAGCTAATGTCGGTTGGGTAGAGTTGTAACAATTGCTCCCTCCTCCGCAACAAAAACCGTATGCTCGAACTGGGCAACCATACCACCCTTGCCTTCAAGCAGGACGGGATAGGCTCTGATGGCACCGGCCCTTAAGAGGGAGTGAAGAGCTGCAGGGACGTCTATCTTCTTGTCGTTTAGCCATCTTCCGGCCCATGGCAGTGTTCCAAATTTGCGCCGAGCTATGTTGCGAATCTGTGCAGATAGGCGATCCAGCTTCTTCTTGCTGGACATGACATTCGAAAAGATGTATGCATCTTTGCTGCCCTTGACTGTTCCATTGCCGTCGGTGGAGAATGGTTCGATTGCGAAAGCCTCACCAATGTTCATCCTCTCGCTTCTTCGCGTGCCAACATTTGGTACAGTTTTTCCTGCGTGAAGTATCCAAGGCTTCAACTGATGCCCAGAGAGTTGGTGAATTGGACGTAGACCATGTTTTTTTATCTCTCTCTCAATGACAGACCCTACCGCACCAAGCTTCACCCCAGGTTCGATTATTTCGATTGCCTTCTCAAGAGCAGTCTTGGCTGCTGCGACAAATTTCTCGTAAGATCCATCTAGATCTACTGTTACTGCTGTATCAGATAATTGACCGTTCACGTGTGCCCCTAGGTCCACCTTGACGAGCCCTTTGTCCGGGAACACCTTCTTGTCTCCATGGGGACTGGTGTAATGAGCAGCCTCATCATCTATCGAAACATTGCAGGGAAAAGCCGGTTTGCCTCCATACTCTGCTATTTTCCGGTCAGCCAACTGGCAAATCCTAATGACCTTTATACCCGGTCGGACTTCTTTGACGACTTCGCTCAGAACCTTTGCGGCAATAGCTCCAGCCTTGATGAAATCTGGAGTCGGACGAACTGTCATATAATAATCATGCAAACCGCCTCGGGTGTGGTCTTAAAGCTGTTTGGTGGCCGCAAAAGACGCACGCCATCAACACTTGCGTGAAGTGTCACACAAGCCAAAGCATTGAAGTAAGAAACTGCTCAAGTATGGACCTAGAATAGTTCAGGGAATGATATGATGAATATTACATATCTCGGTCACGCTTCATTCAAGGTTGAAGCAGATGGCAAGACTGTATACGTTGACCCTTGGTTGAACGGTCCAACCTCACCGATAAAGGTCAAAGATGTAGACAAAGCAGACATTGTGCTTGTCACACATGATCACGGGGATCATGGTTATTCAGAAGCTCTCGAAATCTGCAAGAAGACTGGAGCCTACTTCGTGGCAATAAACGAGCTGGCAATCCAAGCGCGAGAGCAGGGTGGTGTTAAGAACGTTCACACTTTGAACATTGGTGGGAGTGTGGATATAGATGGTGTAACCGTGACGCTGGTGCAAGCATTTCATTCATGTGGAGTGGGAGCGCCTACTGGTTTCATCGTCAGATTTCCTAGTGGCACTTTCTATCATCCAGGGGACACCGGCGTATTTGCCAGTATGAAGCTGTTTGGACAGATATACAAACCTGATGTGTTCTTTGCGCCTATTGGATCATACTATGTGATGGATGTCCACCAGGCTACCAAGGCCATAGAGATAATCAAGCCACGTGTAGTGATTCCCATGCATTATGACACCTTCCCGGTCATCCAGGCAGACCCTGCGGAATTCAAGCGTCTTGTGAACAAGCAAGTTCCAGAAGTAAAAGTTGAGATTATCAAACCCGGCGAAATTGTAGAAGTTTAGCTACAATGGTGGCCAATGCCTGTGTCCCATCACACTAACTCCCAGTATCACAGCATTGGAGGTTACCTCCAGCTCCACTGAGCTGTCTCGTGCCGGGGCATTATGGCACTGGCCGGCCTGTCAATGTACGAAACCAGGGTGACCCATGATTCATCTGAGGATTTACATCCCTATCATACGAGTCCGTTGTGGCTCGTCCAAACGGTATTCAACAGGCTGAATCCAGACTGTTTCCCAGCCTTTGCGCAACACCTCATCGAGCAAATCTCAGTGCGCCCTCGCGGCCGGGCGTATTAAATCCGGACTTGAGAACGCACGCATGGATTGTTATTAGCGTTGTTAATTGGCGCGAATTGAAATCGATAGGCTAAGGAAAGGCATTTGGAATTCAAACCAATTATGTTAACAGCGACAGCTTCAAATAGATACATTCCTTTTTTTTGTATGTAGAGTACTACTGGACATGTTCCAGTGAGGCTTTGCATATCATAAAATCATCATATTACAAATGTCATGTGGTTCCTCTGGCTCAAGAGCGAGCCGTAAGAAACCGTTACGCTGGTCTAAGGACCAACATCATTTACACGATTATCACATCACGATCATCATTTCACAAAGGTCATGAATCATTACCGCGGTAGTCGGTAGTTCGTTCCAAAAGGAACGGGAAGAGATAACATAGGCTGTGACGAGCCATCGAGGCGGAGACTCGGTCAGTCGGAGGTGTACACATGGCAGTATCATATGAGAAGACAATAGGAGTAGAAAATAGATGGGTACAGACTTCGATAGCTCTACGGCAAAATATGTCATTAGAGCAAAGATCGAAATAGATGGGGTAGTTGACAAGCCGGATGTCGTTGGGGCAGTTTTCGGGCAAACTGAGGGTCTTCTAGGGGAGGACCTTGACCTAAGAGAACTTCAGCGAACAGGGAGAGTTGGAAGAATTCAGATTGTCGTCAGATCCAAAGGCGGCAAGAGCAAAGGCGAAGTAGTGATTCCAGTGTCACTCAATAAGACAGCCACGGCAATTTTAGCCGCGGCTCTGGAAACTGTCGATCGGGTAGGCCCTTGTACAGCCAAGGTTACGTTATTGAAGCTTGAGGACATTCGAGGTGCTAAGCGAAGAAAAGTTGTAAGTCGTGCAATTAGCATACTCAAAGGATGGGAAGAGGACATTGCCCCCGGGTCGGAAGAGATAACGTCTGCTGTTACGAAGGCCAGCAAGAGAAACGTCGCCAAGTATGGGCTGGATAAGCTTCCAGCAGGTCCAGAACTTGCTGGCAGCAAAGAGATCATCATTGTTGAGGGTAGAGCGGATATAATCAACCTGATGAAGATGGGAATCAACAACACAATCGCCGTTGAGGGCACACGTGTGCCCAAGACAGTCATCGACTTAACAAAGAAGAGAGGGATGAAAACAATCGCGTTCCTCGATGGGGACCGTGGTGGAGACCTAATCCTTCGCGAACTAATGCAAGTAGCTGATGTAGACTACATCGCAAGAGCTCCTGAAGGAAAGGAGGTCGAAGACCTCTCACGTCGTCAAGTGACCAAGGCTTTACAGACTAGGATACCAGCGGATCAAGCTTTGGCTCTCGTTAGTGGTCGAAAGACAAAGGCACTTGCAAAGACACGACGGCAGCCTAGGAGAGAGGAAGCGTTTCGAAAGACTGGGAGGACTAGAACCACACGTACTAGGACACCAGACAAAACTCGGACTACGAAAGATCGGGCGCCTAGGAGAACTACGACTAAACGTACTGAAACACCGAGAAGAGGCAGAACACCCAGACTGTCGGCTGAGAATGTAGATGCAGCTTACATCAAGGCGGTGACCGATGTCAAGGAATCGTTCAAAGCTATTCTGTTTGGCAGTAATCAGAAAATCCTAGTTGAATGCGGAGTTGCTGATTTAGCCAAGACATTGGAGTCACAGGACTCCGTTGATGCGGTGATTTTCGATGGTGTGGTTACGCAACGCCTAGTTGACGTGGCAAACAGCAAGAAAGTGAAGTTGCTAATCGGCGCTGCTAAGGCTGACATCGAGAAGAAACCTGCGACCATGAAGGTTGCTACATTTGATGATGTGGAGTAGCTAGTAGAAGCCTAATAGAACGGATTGGTTACAAAACATGACCATTCGTAGGATATTGGGGTAGAAACTGTAAGGTTTAAGTGGCAAAGGGATTGGGCCAACAGGAAACGCAGCGTCAATGTAACTCCAGTTTGCGCTCGTTTTATCTAACAGAGTGGAAATGCAATGGCAAAACAGTTCAAAGCTACACTAAAGAGAACAACTGTTCCTGAGGTTCATCACATTACGCTTGGCGGTTACCAGAGCGCCGCTGTGTGTGCACCACCGGAATTGACAAAGCATCCCGGAACAACAACCCCACACCAATTATTCCTTGCTTCAATCGGTTCTTGTATCAACATCATTTTCGAGATTGCATGTGGCAAGGGTCGAATTGAGGTCCTAGACCTGACGTCTGATATCACAGGCACCTATGAAACCAACGGGGAAACTCAACTAAGCTACTTCACCGACA
>WTCK01000232.1 GCA_013138615.1 Candidatus Thorarchaeota archaeon
TACGTCAATCCGTTGGCTAATGTGAATGCAAGCTCCTGAGCTGCGGTCGAACCAGCCTCCCGAATGTGATAGCCCGAGATGGAGATGGTGTTCCAGCGAGGAATGTTTTTCGCGCAATAGCCCATGATGTCTGTGATGATCCTCATTGATGGCTCAGGACTGTAGATATAGGATTTTTGGGCCATGTACTCCTTTAGAATATCGTTTTGACTAGTCCCTCCACTCTGAGCCGGAGTAACTCCTTGTTTCTGAGCGGCAATCATGTACATGGCGAGGAGTATCGAAGCAGGAGCGTTGATCGTCATTGAAGTAGTGACCTTATCAAGAGGAAGTCCGTCAAGTAGTATCTCCATGTCCTTGACCGTGTCAATGGCAACACCAAGTTTTCCAACCTCACCGAGCGCATATGGGTGGTCAGAGTCCCGCCCATAGATTGTTGGCAGATGGAAAGCTACACTCAATCCAGTTTGACCATGATCGAGCAAGAATTTGAAACGTTGATTCGTTTCCTCTGCGCTGCCCATCCCAGCAAACTGCCGCATTGTCCAAATACGACCCCGATACATCGAGGGCTGCACGCCGCGCGTGTATGGATACTGACTGGGAAATCCTAGGTCACGCATGTAGTCGAGGTCAGGAATATCTAGTGGAGTGTAAATCACCTTAATCGGCTTGCTTGAGGTTGTGACGAACTCGTCTCGCCACTGTTTTTGGTTAGAGAGATTTTTTGATTCCCAACTCTTCTTCGCTTTCTTGATGGAATCCTGGTCACCCACTAGGCTATCCTCCTCAACAAACGACCAGCTCTTTCGAACACAATATTAAATGTTCGATTCTGTAAGGGATGCAGGCAGCTGCAATGCCCTTCTTGAACTAGAATTCGAAACCTCTCCGGGCTAGAATCTTCTCCGTTTCAAAGTAGTGTTTGATCTCGTTCATCTCGGTGACCAAATCTGCAGCTTCAATAATCTCTTTACTGGCATAGCGACCGGTCATTACAATCTCGACATCAACGGGTTTCATTTTAATCAAGTCTAACTGGTCACCCAAAGAAATCAATTTCCACTCCACTGCCACATTGATTTCATCGAGAATCAAGACATCACACTTGTGTTCCGCAAGCGCGTCCTGCGCCATCTTCAAGCCATTCTGAGCCATCTCGATATCTATGGGGTCAGGGTTGTCCTTATCGACAAAGCTTTCTCGTCCGACAGGGATAATTATGAAATTCGGAATCTGCTCGATTGTTTTGAACTCCCCGTAATTTGCCTCGTTTGTTCCGCTTCTTTCAGCAACCTTTGCTTTCATGAAACTGATCATGAGCACTTCAAGTCCGTGCCCCGCTGCTCTCATACCAAGGCCTAGCGCGCAAGTCGTCTTGCCCTTACCATTGCCGGTGTATACCTGAACCTTGCCGCCTGTATCTGGTTTCACCATGACAATCCCTCGATTCATTTCAATTTCTTGACAAGCTCAGCCATTCGACGACCAAGCTGCTGGCTACCCTCAACTGCTAGCTGGTCCTTCTTCGCAGACCTCCATTCACCCTCATCCGTCTGCATACTTCCTGACCCGAAGGTTCCATCTCTTACCGGACTCCCGACAGCTCCAATGACAATCATTCCCTGTCCTAGAGCGTATCTATTGAGGTAATCAATCACATGTTCCTGTCCACCATAGCGAAGACCGGCATAGGTGATAGCGCCGAAGAGCTTGTCTTTCAGCTGATGATTCAACATCTTCATCGGCCTCGAGCGGTCTATGAAATCCTTCAGCACGCCGGGGACAGTGGTGAAGTATGACGGAGCAGCGATTATGATTCCATCAGCCTTGAGCAGCATCTCCTCAATCTTGGGCATGTCATCATGTTCGCTCTCAGGGCAGGGCTTCTTTCTCACACACGTGTCGCATCCAGTACAGTGTCGTATCTCGAAGTCACTTATGTTAAGCAGAACAGTTGTTGGGCGCTTGGTCTTGCCCTCTGAAAGAATATCTGAAGCTGCTTCGAGAGCCTTCTCGAGCAGGTATCGAGTGTTGGAACGCTCCTTCTTGGGTGAACCGCAAATGCCGACAATCATTGCTTAACAAACCTCAAGCCCATTGACAAAATCTACCGGTGCCTCGTAGTACTTCTTTGTTTCGTACAGTGATGTGAAACGTCCTATCTGCTAGAACGCTCATCTCTGTTCGCGTTTTGCCTTTTCCTTGTACTTGATCGCCATTCGACGACATTTCTGAGCATCCTCGGACCATCCAAGATTTGAGTACACTTTCACCAAGAGCTCGTTCGCGGCGGCAATACCCGCAAAGTTATCGATGGATTTTAATCGATTCTCAGCGTCAAGAAGCACAAAGAGCGCTTGGTCATGGAGGCTCTTAGCATTCAATAGGTGCCCCCTTGTTATCAACGTCCACCCAACAACTTGGATTAGATCCTCATCTTCACTATTCATGTGAGTCGTGAGTATCCCGCGAAAATGTTCCTCCGCCTCTGCGATCTTTCCTTGATTCATGAGCCGAGCACCTAACGTCAATTGACATCTAGCAATTTGAACAGCATCTTCGGAACTCTGCGCTATGCTCAATGCCTCTTGAGCCCGACTCACGGCGTTTGCAGTATCGCCCTTAGAGAATAGTGAGTCGTCGATGCGCATCAAACAGTAAGCGAGAACGCGGTCCCGGTTCTTCTTTTCCGCATCTGATAGATTGGTCAGTGACACTAGTTTAATCCGTGATTTGTGATAGACGGCCAATGCCTTATCGTTGTCATTATCTCGAACACTCTGCCAGAGTGCCTGCTCAATTTCATTCTCAGCACTCGCAATGATTTCAGTGGGCATATCCATCAGCAATCACTCATCCGTAAAAGGTCAGTCATCATTTAGCGATTGTGTAATCTAGTTCATTGCTTCATGGAGTGCTTGTGCAATCTCGCTCACTGCTTTTGTGGCTGCCATTCGGCTTTCATCACGGTATGCGGCTACAGCAATTGATAGGGAGCTGACCCTGAGCATCTGCACACTATGACCTTGAATCTCAAGCGCATGCGGCATTAGCTCCACACCGGAATCTATTCCTGCGACTGATATCTCATCTTGGATGCGTTGAATGTGACTATCTGGGATGTCGCCCGAGAGCAAGGTTCCCCCCGCATCAAAGACTCCGGCGTAGGCAACAGCGTAATTCTCAAGTATAGTGTTAACTAGGCTCTCAATCTTGGATAGAATATCACTTCCAAGATCTAGATTGAGCCGCATATATTGTTCTACAAGCGTATCGACACCCTCGATATCGCCCATGTCGCCACTCCAAGATGCTATTATGTGCCCGTATGATTTGGCAAAAGCCTTACCAAGAGAGAACATTCGCTTCCGAAGGGGTGGGATGTCCTCATCTGGAGTCGTTGACACCACGACTGCAAACATTTCAAAGAACACGTACACCCAAACCAAATCATCCTGCTCTAGCGTGTAGGCACGATCATGTGCGGTGCTTTCTCTGGAGCCAAAAAGCGTGACACATGCTCTGATGTGAGGGGGCATCGATGTGATGTGTTCCGAAACATCGTCCTCAAATGACATACCGTAGAGATGCTCGCCTACGTCTCGTCGTAACAAAAAGACTCGCAGTATCACTAGATTCCCGTCATGGGCTCAGCTGTCGTATCAGTCAAAAGGATTACTGAGTCGTACGCCCTAGGTTCGGACATTCACTGCTTTTTTATGTCAAGATGTGTGCTAAGAGTCGGTTGCGACTAATGGCCAAAAAGAAGAAAGAGCATCTGAAACGAACGAGATATGACATCTATGCAGAGCTCATCCGTGTGATCTATATCTACGGCCACTGTCCACTGACTCGCGCAGCCAGGTCCACAAACATGCCAGTAGACCGAGCAAAGATCAGCATTACAGAGCTAATGGATAGAGGCCTTCTCGAAGATGAGGATGATGACGGTAGGACGGTCTACAAGGTCACAGTCCGAGGACATCAGTATCTAGAATTGTACAAGAGGATGGCAGGGCTTGTAGGAATACCCATTCCGGACCCAATCATAGGCATGTAGGGTGTTCTGGAGATAGTCACATCTTGTGACCCTCTATTGTGGTTCCGCTTTATATACCAAAAATCCAGTGCTATACATAGGAATGAAGCCAAGGACGAATAAAGAATGGCTGAAATATTGAAGTTTGAAAACGAAGAAACCGTCGAGCTCGAAACCTTCGAGGGCGACGTTGAAATCAAGAGGTGCAGACACTTGATTCCACAGCAAGGTTCCGAGATTGTGATTACTGGGACGCTGTACGTGCTGGGCGAGCTAGAGATTGATGGCTCATTAAGAGCTCACAATTTAGACGCCAAAACTAGGGACCGCATCCTTGTGAACGGTGACCTAACTGTTGAAGAAAGCGCTGTTGTGAAAAAGGGTACACTAGAGGTAACAGGAAGTGCCAAGGCCCGTATGATAGAGGCAGGCAGTTCATTGCGTGTCGGGAAGGACTTGACATGTGACTCTGGCAAGGGCGGTGGATCAATTAGAGTTGGCGGAAACGCCAAGGCAAGGCGACTGAACGGAGGCGGCTCAATAAAGATTGTGGGTGATGCAGAGGTCCAAAGAATGGACGCTGGAGGATCGATCAAGGTTGAAGGCCGTATCGATTGCGATGAGCTGGACGTCGGTGGCTCAGGCAAGTGCACAGTTGGCCGCATTGGCAAGGTGAACATAGGTGGAAGCTTCAAGGCCTCGGGAGCTGTTGATGTCGAAGAAATCGACGTGGGTGGATCTGCAAGAGTTGGTTCTGGTTCCAAGGTGGACTCAGTTGATGTGGGAGGCTCCTTCAAGGGATCAGGCGACCTAACTTTCGGCACTATCGATGTCGGAGGTAGTGTAGGCATCGATGGCGACGCGACTGGCGATACAATCGATGTGGGCGGGAAAGTCCGCGTGGACGGTTCACTCCACTTAAGGGATGATATCGAAGTCGGAGGGAAAATCGAAGTCGGAGAAGATCTGACCTGTGAAAGGAAGATAAAGGTAGGCGGCAGAATTGAGGTGGGCGGCAAGATTAAGACATATCG
>WTCK01000283.1 GCA_013138615.1 Candidatus Thorarchaeota archaeon
GCAACACGATCCGAAGAAATGTAATTCAAAATAACTCACGAAATGGAGTGATGATGTACACATTTTCATATCATAATGATTTTAATGTGATATCCAACAACTCCATTTTGCAAAACCGGCTATATGCTGTAAATATTGGAACCGGATGTGCGTACAATACAATTTCACGAAACAATATCATCAACAATGGTGAAAAATACCAAGCCTGTGATAAAGGCGAGAACAACACATTTACTCAAAATTACTGGAACCCATGGAACTCAACAGATGCTGATGATGACTAGTTTGTTGATTATCCCTATATCATTGAAGGGAATGCAAACAACACGGACAGATTCCCTTTGACTGAAATCTGTGTAGAATTGCCAATTGGATATGAATTCGAACCCAACACACCTGCAACAACTGCAATCCCGATAGAAATGATAGTGGTGATTGTTGGTGGAGCAGCGGTCGTCATTGTGGTGATCGTGCTGTTCGTTCGAAAGAGAAGATGAGTTGAAATTAAGGGGGCACACTAAGAGGCCCCCTTTTTTCTTTATTTCACGGATCTGTCGCGATATTTTGGTTACTACTCTGGAATGAGGAAACCGGCCTCGATTGCTTTTATTGCGAGCGCATAGGACCTCCTTTCTTCAAGTCCAGAAGCGACCAAATATGCAACTAGCTCATTTGCTGAAAAGGGAGATTCGAACTCTGGACTATCGATGGCTTCTTCAATCAGTGGATACTGTCCAGGCTGATTCTCATCATACGACAAGTAATTTAGTATAAGCAAGATATCAAAATGTGTTTCGAATGAGTAGTCGAATTCGCTCTCGTAGTCCAAGGCGACATCTGGGCTGCGACTCATAGCACTCAAGATATCCGGTTTGGAATCGAACTTAGGACCAATCTGAAGTGACATCTCTTCAAGGTTTTTAATCAATGCGCGGGATGGTATATCAACTGTGAGAAGAGCCCAAATGAGCTCCTCGGTTTGTACAGCAGTTACAATTTCAGAGATTGGAATAGCGGCCCACAATTTCTGTTCTGTCCTCATCTCTGATGCAAAGCTAGAAATGGCTGATATAAATCCACTAATCATGGACATCTCAAACCCACCCTTGAGTATTCTGGAATAGATCGGAAGACCATTAGAACGTTGAATAATAAGTAAACCAATGATATTGCTTGCGTCATGGAAACGTTCTCTGAAACCAAGAAGCTCTGCTCGCTTTAGTGTGGATTTTTGTTTTAGACGCCTGCGACTAATATAGACCACAGATATGATTCCCAGCAGGAGTGCTGAAACTTCAATACCGATCATCAAGGAATTCGCTGCCAAGGCTGCTGAATCAACATTTGAAATTAGGATGATATTGTAATTCATATCAGCAAAGGAATCCTTCTTTACGGAGATTCTAAGGCTGTAAGCACCAACCTCTGATGGTACAGGAATAGTCGCAGTATAGCTAGCATCAGTATGATTCTCAAAGATTCCACTTGTCCCAGTTTCTAGAATCAAAAACGACACAATGGCATCGGATACTTGCTCCTCAGTATCACCTGCAATCAGGCGCAGAGAGAGGTGTAGATTATCCCCCTGAAGCAGTGAGTAAGTGCTATTCAGCATGTATTCATCGGGAACCATGAATGGAATAGAACTCACGAAGAGTGGAAACTCTACTCTGGCTTCTTCAAAGCCGTGTTTCGTCACGTATACAACAGCGGTAGAGAAGTTGCCGGTTTCCGGGGAGAAAGTGATGTTATACCAACCATTGGCAAAACTCTGTGAAATTACGAATGAGTCTAAACTGGGTGAGTAAGTGACTACAGCATCCTCCAACGCACCATGCTGGGTAGAATTCACATAGATATCTAGGTTGTATGAACGAGAGCCATATAACGAGTCAGGGAGAGGAGACGGGGTTACTACAGTTGGGACTTTAAGTATGGTGAAAGAGAAGCTACTTTCAGCCGGTTCGTAACCATACTTGGAGAACTCAATTGAAACGACGTAGTATCCTGGGTCACCCGCTGTCAATGTGAAACTATACGTTCCGTTGTCGTGGTCAATCCACAAGATTGGATTTCCTTGAATACCCCTGTAGGTCTGAATGATTGTTGCATTATCTATTCCAGTTGAGTCATTCTGACCAAATGACTGACTGAAGTCATACAGAACTCCGAAGTATAGATCGGTTGGAAGACCAACGCCAGATAGAGTTGTGATAGTCTCACGAACTTCGAAATCAAAGATCATGCTTGAATTTCTATAATGGGCTTTCGAAGCTCTTAGTGAGAGTGACCATCTTCCCAGAATGCTTGAGTTTATTATCATTAGATAGCCCTGAGGGGTTTCCGTCACCGTGTAGTCCAAGCCGGCTACAGCTGATATCTCAATCGCGGCACCAGATACCAATGTATCATTATCAGTTCGCTCATAAAGGAGTAATACTTCAAATGAATCTGTAAAATAGGTGAATCCAGAAACTAGGTCGTCTGATGTCCGAAGATTGGTGGAAACCTCTGTTACCACCAACGTGAAAAGAGTAGTGCTGTTCTGGTAGTTCTCTAATGCTCCCATGAGAACCAAGTTGTAGGTACCTTCTACGGATGGAATTAGCGATATGGAGTAGACGCCCAAACCAAGGTCTATCGTTTCAGAAAACCACAAACCGGACGAGGGGTCCACGGAAGCTACAGATATCGAGGCATTCTCCAGACCATGGTGAGTAAGATTAGCAAATTCGGCAAATAGGGTATAGTTGCTATCTACTGGGATGGAATAGACAAAGGGATCTACAGTAAGTATGCTTGGTTGGGGAGAAACGACAAGAGTGAATATCGCTAGCTGTGGATCATAACCACTGAGGTTGGCCCGCAAAGTGATCGAGAAGACTCCAACGTCATGTGCACTTATGAGGATTGTATATGTGCCATTTCCCTGATATTGGGTAGGTGAGAATCCTAAACCAGAAACCGGGACTACATCTACTACTACGACTTCTGCACCACTGAGAGCTTCACCTGTACTGTTAAGGTATTGCAAAGCAAGCTGATAGTCTGTACCCACGTTCATAACATCTGAAGACCCATTGAGTAGGAGAAAGTTGGTCCCAATACCGGACGCGACAATATTGAAAGACGCTGTTTCAGTATTGTGACCATCCTTTGATGCTCTGACAACTACGGAGTAAGAACCTCCAATCTCAACTTGAAACTCGATTGAGTAGTTTCCAAGTTGGCCCGGAACTGCAATCGTACTCCCATAAGTGAGCCCTCCCACCGGACCGGTGATTGATACTACTTCTATTAAGGCATCTGCGATTCCAGTGTCATCCGTATAGCTGTAACGGAATACTGCATTGTAACTGCTTCCAAGATTCGCGTCTACATAGTCTAGCCCTTGATGTGAAAAGAGAGAGGGAGAGGTGACTTCTACCAAAATTGTGCAATTACTGGAGCTGTAATACGGTCGTGTGGCATTAACCCAGATAGTATGGTTGCCTAGCACCACCAGTGATGTATTTAGATCGCTTTCCCACCATGATTTTGCAAGGTTTCTCTGGAATATGATGGGTTCACCTGACCAGTTGCCCACTACAGTGCACTGATCATCAAGGAGATAGTCGTTTGTATCTGCATCTCGAAGCCAAATTGCACAGGTTACAATTGCGTCAGTTTCAGCATCAATATGAGCTACAACAGGTGAGCAAT
>WTCK01000156.1 GCA_013138615.1 Candidatus Thorarchaeota archaeon
AGTTGTGGAGTTCGCTTATGCAAGTCAGGTACGTGCTGATCTCCGAATCACCACTCGTTCAATGATGGGGGTTCGTGTTCCAGTTCTAGCAGTTCAACAACGTTACCCAGATCTTCCCTATTCATTGGTTGATTCAAGTGCAAGACTAGATGTGATGAGCATAAAATTTAGAGATGCATTAAGGGCAATTGTTAGACTTGCTGAAATAGAAACGACTGTGAAGCGCTTTGCTCTTGAGATTGAACGAACAAAGAGAAGGGTTTCTGCTCTTGAAACCATTGTCATCCCGAGATTAGGAGCCACAACAAGACACGTGAAGTTGGCTCTGGAGGAAAGAGAACGGGAAGACTTCTTCAGAACCAAGATCATACGAGACCGGCTTGCTGCAGAAGAGTAGCTAACCGTGACGAAGTTTCAATATCGCAGAAGCCAAGTCACCATTACTCTCTTTCAGAGCTTCTATGGCGTCTTCAATACTAGCTCCAGTTTGACTTGCCACCAAGGCTGCATCTTCCATAGGAATTTCAATCTCTTTTTCCATCGGAGCCTCCTCGGTTTCAACGCTGGCGGTAAGTCCACGTTCTGTCTTCATACCAGATACCTGGAACGATTCACTGCCTGCTTGCTTAATCATCATCACTTGGGGATTTGATATGACCCATTCCTTATCTTCGAACCTAAACAGGACTTCTTTCACGCCAGTAATATCCTTCTGCTCGATTCCTGCTTTCTTCATCATCCGAGCCATTTGTTTCGGTGACATACCTCTGAATCCCATAAATTACACCTCAGTCAACCGTTTCCCTAGTCATGGACTTGGTATCCGAGTTCATTATATGTGGTCTTTCGAACCTGATAAAATGCTTGTGCTTAGTTTCACCATGTACGAATGGGTGTAGCGTGAATGTCAAACACGTAGTGCTCAATACCGGGAGAGTAGTGCTTCACCTCTCGCACAGAAAATTCAGTATCAAAACCCTGTTCCAGTGCAATGGTATTAATTGTATTACCAGCTTCCGGAATATCCCTTTTTGGCAATGCAGCATGAAGATGCACGTACCCGCCATCCTTCCTCAATGACTTCAAAGCATAAGGCAGATACTCGAAGGTGTTGTGGAGATATCCTAAAATTACTCGATTCGCCTCATTAACCGGGTGTATCTTCCTACAGTCACCAAGCAGAGCTTGCATTCTGTCTTCCACTCCATTCAACTTGATATTCTCAACAAGAAAGCGGTGTGCTTCTGGGTTGATTTCAATGGCCACCACCCTGGATCTAGTCTTCTTGGCGATGTGCAAAGAAAACTGTCCTACGCATGCAAACATATCAACAATCATCTCATCTCTCTCAATAATGTTGGACAAGCGCATTCTCTCAGCAACATTTCCCGCCGAGAAAGTTAGTCGCAACGGATCAAGTCGGAACACCACTCCTCCTTCAACATGCTCAGTAACAGTATTGGAGTCGCCTGCTACCAGCCTGTACCCCGGCTTACGCATGATTCCTGTCGTTGGATCTGTTTTGACTGCCACTGAGCGGATTCTATGGTCGAACTCCATCGTAACTTCTGCGATAAGCTGTGCAAATTCACCCAGCCCATCATGAAGTTGTAGTAGGGCAACATGTCCTACGATTTGAAAACCTGAAGGAACCGGAACATTCTCTGGAAAACGATTACCAATCTTTTTTCTGAGGAACTCTCGATAACGCATGGCATGTAAACTCTGAACTCATTGATTACTTAGCAATAGATGTTGCTTGGGAACTTCTCTTGCTGGCGCTCCTGAATCTTCTTTATTGCTTTGAGAAAGTCGTCCTGAGTAACACACCCTCTATCCTCACTGATCGCAAACATGCCAGCTTCTGTGCAGACTGCCTTGATATCTGCTCCCGACATTTTGTCACTCAATGATAGCAATGGCTTATAGCTAAATTCTGATTCGATATTCATTCCACGAGTGTGAATGGCGAAAATCTTCTCTCTGCCCTTGTCATCAGGTAGCGGGAAATCAATAATCCGGTCAAAGCGTCCAGGCCTAAGCAAGGCCGGGTCCAGTATATCGGGTCTATTCGTGGCTCCAATCACAGCAACTTGTCCACGAGAAGCAAATCCATCTAACTCGCTAAGCAATTGCATGAGGGTGCGCTGCACTTCACGGTCTCCCGAAGTCGCTACATCAAGCCGGTGAGAGCCCACAGCATCCAATTCATCTATGAAGATTATCGCAGGAGCCTTATCTTTCGCTAGCAAGAATACCTCTCGTACTAATCTAGCACCTTCCCCTATGAATTTCTGGACTAATTCTGAACCGATCACACGGATGAAAGTAGCCGTGGTTTCATGTGCAACTGCCCTAGCAGCTAGAGTCTTTCCTGTGCCAGGGGAGCCAGTGAGCAAGACGCCACGAGGTGGTTCAATACCCACCCTCTCAAACAGCTCCGGTTTCAGAAGAGGTAGTTCAACAGTCCCTTTAAGATCATCAAGCTGCTTATCTAAGCCTCCAATATCTGAATACGAAACGTCAG
Organism: Candidatus Thorarchaeota archaeon; assembly: GCA_013138615.1. Taxonomy (GTDB): domain Archaea; phylum Asgardarchaeota; class Thorarchaeia; order Thorarchaeales; family Thorarchaeaceae; genus WTCK01. Next base: position 2,528 of record WTCK01000156.1, read on the forward strand.
GAGCCACCTCAATCTCCATGGCTCGAATCATTGGGTCTCGCGGGGGCGGAAGTTCCTGAGTTACAGCAAATGATCGCTGATTCAGAGCAACTCTCATTCCTGGTGAAAGCCGATCTCTCGAGATTGAGGATGCTACATGCACAACGAAGTTAGGTCCGGTAGAACTTTTCACAACCGCTCTTCCATCGTCAAGCATCTCAACTACGGTCGCAGTAATGAGCGGGGACTGTCGGAGTTTCTCAAGCTCCGTTCTCAAGGTTTGAGTTTCTTTCTCTAGTCGACTGCGCTCGGCATGCAGTATCTGTTTCTCTGTTTCGAGAGCACGAAGTCGACGTTCTAGATGCCGAGAATAGGTCTCAGTGTAGGTTGAATCATCGATGCTGCCCTCCTTTTTTGCATCCGTAGTCCCTGGCAATGAAGGTTACCTCACGTCTTCTTCGAGTGTTCAGGATTTAAGGATTCCTTTGAAGAAGTACAATTGGCGGTAGCTTCTGATCACAAATGAAAGTTTGAGCTACAATATTGTGTCGGGTCGGCAATGCTTATTTGTTGATATACAATGGAATTACTTGAAGAGGGAT
>WTCK01000016.1 GCA_013138615.1 Candidatus Thorarchaeota archaeon
TTACAATCATGTCATGCTCTATGTCGTGTAACTGTCCGGTTTCAGTATCCTCAACTCGGACTGTAAGATTTCTGGTTTCATTGTCTTCCATGACTTCAGCGACTCTTCCACGCATGAACTTAACGCCGAACCGTGTTTTGGCCATTTCGTAAAATTCCTCGAAACCCTTCCCAAAGGCTCGAATGTCAGCATAGTAGACAGCCACCTCAGATTCCGGATGATGCTCTTTTGCCATTACAGCGTTTTTCACGCCGTACATGCAGCAAACACGTGAACAGTAAGGCACTCCTTTCTGAACATCTCGTGCTCCAACGCACTGAATGAACCCAATGCTGTTAGGTATCTTACCATCACTGAAACGTATCAGATGCCCTTGTGTTGGTCCTGCTGCATTGATCAGACGCTCATATTCCATGGCGTGAATAACGTTCTGATACTTGCCGTACCCGAATTGCGGATATAGACTAACATCGAACATTTTGTACCCAGTTGCGAGGATTATCGCACCAACCTCAATTTCAAAAACTTCGTCGCTCATGCTGTGATCAATTGCATCTCTAGTGCATGCTGTAACACACTGCTCACATTCACAGCAGACAGCGCATTCCAAGCATCGCTCAGCCTCAGCCCTAGCAGTTGCTTCGCTGAATCCCAACTCCACTTCACTGAAGCTGGTCTTTCTACTAACAACGCTCTGCTTGGGCATTGCGGCTCGGTCCTCGGCCTCTCTGTGCGACTTGTCAACCTCGTAAGATTGCACTCGATGCAGGTGTTTGTGTCTTCCCTCTGCCACGTCAACTCCGCGGACGTACCGGTCAATAGACATTGCAGCCTGCCTGCCATGGCCCACAGCTTTGACTACTGTTAGAGGACCAGTGACAGCATCGCCCCCCGCGAATACTCCGGGGATGTTTGTTGCAAGAGTTACCGAGTCAACATTGATAGTCGCCCATTCGGTGCAGTCACACTCAGTCTGCACACCTTTAGGATCAGCAGATTGACCAACAGCGATTATCATACTGTCAATGGCCATTGTGAATTCTGAGTTCGGGATTGGCACAGGTCGGCGCCTGCCTGAGTGATCAGGCTCACCAAGCCGCATCTTGACGCATCTAACGCCTGCTACTTGGTTTGTTGCTGTAAGAATCTCAATGGGATTTGTCAACAGCATGAACTTGATGCCCTCTTCTTTTGCATCCTCCACTTCACCAGGAATCGCTGGAATCTCGACGTGGGACCGCCGGTAGATCAGTGTAACATCCTTCGCGCCCAGACGCTTAGCAACTCTTGCAGAATCAACAGCCGCATCGCCACCACCTATCACCGCCACTCGCTCACCTAATGTGATTTCTTGGCCAGTGGAAGCTCTTTCGAGGAAGTCAATCGCGTGGAATACACCTTCAGCGTCCTCATGTGGAACTCCAATCTTGTTGCTCTGTGAAGCGCCTGTTCCCACAAAGACTGCCTTGAAGCCTTTCTCCAGAAGACCCTTAATTGACTTGACGTGTGTATTGGCTCGTACTTTGACACCCATGTCAATGACTCTTTGTATCTCACCATCCAGAATGTCTCTTGGCAACCGATACTCGGGAATTGAATACCTAAGAAGACCACCCAGTTTAGGCTTGGATTCGAAAATTGTAACAGGATAACCCATCATGGCCAACTGGTAGGCACAGGATATTCCGGCCGGACCGCCCCCAACGACCGCAACGCGCTCCTTTTTGGTTATGTTTGGCGTCACCGGTTTCGAAGTCCCTTGGGCAATTTCGTGGTCTGCGAGGAATCGATGTAGATTCCTGATACTAAGACTGTGGTCTAGCATGCCTCTCTCACATTCAGCTTCACAGAAACTGATGCAAACTCGGCCTAATACTCCAGCAAATGGAATTGTGCGCCTTACAATTTCCAAAGCATCATCAAAGCGCCCGTGTCGCATCATAGCGATGAAACCCTGAGCATTGACCTCTGCGGGACAGGTTGCTCTGCAAGCTGGCTCACCTCGTTTATCAACGGTGTACACATTTGGGGTTGCTTGCGGGAAGGGAACATAGATTGCCTTTCTGAAACCCAGACTTTGATCGAACTCGTTCGGGACCTCCACCGGACAGACCGGCACGCAGTCCGCACACCCAGAGCACTTGTCCTCGTCCACATATCTGGCTCTCTTGTGTATCTTAACTTTGAAGTTCGCACCTTCGGAGGTAATCGACTTAACCTCGGAATAGGTGTATATCTTGACGTCTGAGTTACGCGACACTTCGCTGAGCCGCGGAGTAAGAATACAAGCGGAGCAATCCAGCGTGGGAAAGGTCTTGTCAATCATAGCCATGCGTCCGCCAATGGACGAAGACTTCTCCAAGAGGTGAACTTTGAAACCTTGACTGGCAATATCCAAAGCGGCTTGCATCCCAGCTACTCCGCCACCCACTACCAGTGCACTCGTTGACTTGCGTCCTTCTCCTGACACTGCTTTCGACTTGGTTTCCTGTTCGGTAGTCAACATTCATCCTTCCTTTTTTGACAGATGACGCCACCATTCAGCGTCTCAACTACACGGACATGTAATGCGCGGTTGAGAGAGACGAGGACATGACTGGGTCGATGTTTGGCATCATCGGTTCATTGCAGCGATGTTACACTTTGTAATAATGTTGCCGGAATCGCTTTGGAACACTTTT
>WTCK01000187.1 GCA_013138615.1 Candidatus Thorarchaeota archaeon
GCATCTTCGAAAGCGCCCTCAAAGCTGTCAATCTCTTCGATAACTACACTTGTTGTCTTTGCACGCTTCCGCGCCTCACGGACCGCTCTTCTAACAAGAGAGAATCCGGGGGGAGCCGCAACTCTCATCTCAGCGCCAAGCATGGCACCCAAAATTAGCAAGCTATGAGGCGTCCGCGGCAGAACAAACCTTGAACCAAATCCCCAGCATATGACGATGCGGCGGCCCTCGATCCGGTCGAGATGACGTCGAACGGATGCCAGCTCAGCAAGGGCAGCCTGAGAGCCATAGATATCGTCTGCCAGACTTATCATAGGCGTGCTCACAACACTTGGAAGTTTTTCAGTGAGTCGTCGCCCATCACCGAAAGTCTGAGGGTCCGTATATGATGTCAGTAGTAGATCCGTGGCAGAGCTGGCCATGGTAATCTCACTCAGGATTTCAGCGTCAGACAGGGCGTAATCTCTGTGGATGCTTAGGTCGACATGAGAAGAATAGAGTCGAGCTGCCGTTGCTTGAGCCACTGCCCGTTCGTAGGGTGGAGCATTGTGCAGGAAGGTTCCTACTACGCGTAGAGTATGCATGTGTTTCACAATCGTCGAGAAGCCGGTTTCTAGAACTGACTGCGCAGTTTCGAGAATTCTCTCCACACCTGTAGCTCCCAAGTCAAAGAGGCTTGTTCCCGCCATGGGCATCGTGCTAGGAATGTAGCTTCCTCGTAAAAGGCTTCGTGGAAGCGCGCCAAGAACCGTGTGCAAAAAGCAAACCATATCTGGAGAAGAGCGGAGCCTACAAATTCAAATGGACAGTATCATGAGAATATCGAGGAGATTGATACAATGAAGAAGCTGCTTGTGACACTAACCCCGGCTGAGAGTAAGAGGCTGATTGCGAGAGGCCTCCTTGCCACAGATACCGTTAAGGAAGCCCTGAAGAACGGTTACCTCTGCGTGACTCTGGGTACGACCTCCTCCTATCTCGTGGAAGAGATACTAGGAGAATACGACAAGACACGACACATAGCCGGTGTGGTTTTACCTCAGGGATTGTCAGTAACCGAGGCTGAGAGCAGAGCATCAGACGCAATCTTTCACAAAGGGAAGCATCTCAAAGGCAAGAAGATCATTGATGTCCTAGAGAAGCTGGGACCAGACGACGTGATTATCAAGAGTGCAAATGCCCTGGATACTGACTACACTCCGGTCGTTCTCCTAGCAAGTCCAACTGGGGGAACAGTTGGTTCATTCCTCGGCACGGCGGCTTCAAAGAATATCACGATAATCATGCCGATCGGGCTCGAGAAAAACATCCCCGTCGCCTATGATGATTTTGCTGGTCAATTCGGAAAGGATGATTGGGACTACGCCATTGGAACGCCAGTTGGCGTCATAGCAGTGCCAGAGGGCATATCTTTCACAGAGATGGAGGCCATTGATGCGCTATTCGATGTTTCAGCAATCCCCTTCGCTGCGGGAGGTGTCAATGGTGCGGAAGGTAGCATCACTCTGTTCATAGAGGGTAAGGACAGGAACATCGATAGGGCCCATAAGTTCATGCTGGATCTGAAAGGGGAACCGCCCTTTCCAAAGGTAGACCACATAAAATAACAGCCAGAACAGGAATGCGCAAATCATGGATGACATAGTCATAAGGACCGAGAACCTCTCCAAGATTTTCGAGAAGGGTAAGAAGAAGGAGGTCACCGCACTAGACCATGTCAATCTCGAGATAGGCCGTGGTGAGGTCTTTGGGCTGATAGGCCCGAACGGAGCTGGGAAGACTACACTCATCCGCGTTCTGGTGGGCCTCTTGACTCCCACAGAGGGGCAGGCTTGGGTATTGGGAAAAGATGTCGTCGAGGACATAGATTACATCCGCCCAAGAGTAGCTCTCCTACCCCAAGAAGCGGGGATTTACGAGCGATTGACCGCACGCGAGAACATCGTTTACTACGGTGGGCTATATGGAATCCCTGAAGATGAACTCCACCGTCGAACAGACAGACTACTGGACATCGTCGGCTTACGTGAGAAAGAGGACTATCAGGTCAAGGGGTTCAGCGGCGGTATGAAGAGGAAGGTCCTAGTTGCAAGAGCGCTTGTCATAGAGCCAGAGGTATTATTCCTGGACGAGCCTACAACCGGTATTGACACAATTGGAGCTCGAGTCGTCAGGAACCTCCTAAAGAATCTCAGCTCTGAAGAGAAGCGGACGATTGTGTTGACCACACACGATCTCAACGAAGTGTCAGAACTGTGTCACAGGGTGGGAATTCTTAACGAGGGGCGGCTGGTAGCCACAGGTAGGCCGAATGAGCTCGAGGAGAAGTACAAGGCCGCCAATCTTGAGGAGGTCTTTACAGGGCTTGTAACTGGAGAAGGCGTATTCGAGGGATGATGAGCATGAGAATTGACTCGAAAACTGTCTGGATTCTGAGGAAGGAAATTAAGACTGTCCTCCGCTCTCGGTGGCTGCTTCTTGGATTTATCATCAGCCCGCTCTTTGCCTGGATGTTTCAGGGCATGTTCCTTGGATTCATCGTGGAGCAAGCCGTAGAGCCCGAAACCGTGTACATCACTCTTGATGATGAGGGAGGATGGGGACAGATTCTCAACAGCTCCATCGCCACTCAGGTCGCGCTTGAGAACGCGAACCTGACAGAAAAAGTTCTCTTGATAGAACGGTTAGTGCCCGTGGATAGGTCTGATGGCCAAAGTCTCTGGGATAACAGGACAGCGTCCGTATGGTTATGGATACCATCAAATTTCACTGAGATACTTGAAACAACGAACCGTAGTATCATTCAGATTGCTGTTAATACTGGCAACTTCCGAGCATCCGCCGCGGCCGCCAGATTGGCTGAGTTCTCGAGGTTCGTAGTAAACGAAATTATTGCAGTGAGAGACCTTCGGATTGCATGGGAAGTTCCAACTACTGCTGAGGCATCCTATGGACACCAGCTCGCCATCTTTTTGGTTATGCTAACTTCTGTTCTAGCACCTGGGCCATATGTGAGCAAATCCTTTGCAGGCGAGAGAGATAAGCATACTCTTGAAGCCCTTCTAGTGGTGCCAATTAGCAGACTGAAGATTTTGGGTGCAAAGCTTGTTGCAGGGCTGCTCCTCTCATCAATCTACTCTGCATTCACTGTCGTAGGGATTGTTCTTTACAACTGGTTGATTATCACTCGTGCAACAAGCACTGTACCTCAAGAAGCAACTGCATACATCGACCTATACTCAATCAACCTGAATACGGTGCCACTGATAGTCTTCGTTCAATTTTTGGTGCTGCTATGTGCTATCGGGATTGGCGTGGTGATCTCGTGTCTCGCCAAGGACCAAGCCACTGCGGAGTCCATGAACAATATTAT
>WTCK01000199.1 GCA_013138615.1 Candidatus Thorarchaeota archaeon
AGCTGATTACTAATCCTTCTCTCTATGGAAACGAAACGCTACTACTCAAGGTTCTGGCTCTCGTTCGAGTCATTTACGATGCATTATGCGGAGTTTCAGAATTAGCGGAAATCCTGACATATACTCCAGAAGAAGACCGCGATGCAATCCTGATACTTGTGTCCATGGCTCAATCTGGTGAACTCTCACTGCAAATGAATGCGATTGATGACCAAAGGCAAATTCTTGCTCACGCCCACTCATTGAGATTGAATCGGGCCGTTCAGCTTTTACAGGAATGGGTTCGATAATCTGCATGGAAGCGGCCTAGTGATACCACCATTTTCTGATAGTGCTGATTCTATCTGATACCTTAAATGCGAGCTGCGCGCCTTGGCAATACCCAAGGTGGTCCTATTGAGAATCACGACAGTTCGCTCTGAAGGTCTTGCAGTTCTATCATACTTCATAGGCTCAGAAGGAGAAGCGATGATTGTCGACCCTCGAAGGGATGTTGATATCTACTTCGACATCGCGAAGCAGGAAGAAACTGAGATACGGTACGTGTTTGAAACCCACCGGAATGAAGACTACGTAATTGGTTCTTGTGATGTGAAGCATCGAGCACCCTCCTTGCAGATTGGGCATAGTGATGCCACGCGCTTCAAGTACGGCGATTTGCAGATTGCTGACGGCGATGTCTTCACGGTGGGGAAGATCCGAGTTACTTGCCTAAATACTCCGGGACATACTGATGATAGCATGTGCTACATTCTTGCCGATGAGAGTGTTGGTTCTGATCCAGTTGCGGTTTTCACAGGTGATACACTGTTTGTGGGCGAAGTCGGGCGGACTGACCTAGTAGACATAAAGAAGCACGAACAGATGTCGAGAAAATTGTATAACAGCTTACATGACAAAGTGCTTCCTCTCAAGGATGGCGTTGTGGTCTACCCTGGCCATGGAGCAGGTTCGGTCTGTGGAGGGGCAATTGGCGAGAGGGATCTAACCACAATCGGGTATGAACGAGCATACAATCCTTGGCTCAGCATTGACGAAGATGAATTCGTGGAGCGAAAGATTGACCAGCGACTCACGAGGGCTCCTTACTTCAAGCGATGCGAGCATTTGAACACTATCGGCCCACCTATCGTAGTCGATCTTCCTTCTCCATTAGAGATGAGCGTAGACGATTTTGAGCAAGTGATGCAAGATGACAAGAATGTCATTCTAGATACGCGCTCTGCGTCCGAATTCGTTAAGGGCCACATTCCTCATTCTATCAGCCTTCCGTTGAGTCACATGGGTCTATTTGCAGGCTGGGTGCTTGAGGATGATAAGGACTTCTTTTTTGCCCTGGATGTCAAGGCAGATCTAGATAACGCAAGGGGCATGCTTCTTCGCGTAGGACTGGATTCCGTTATCGGGTACCTGAAGGAAGGAATCAGCGGCTGGCTTGAGGCTGGCAAGTCCATCAAATCTTTTCAAACATATTCAATCCAAGAACTCAGAAATCAAGTTGATGGAAACTTGCTCAAGATTCTTGATGTTCGACAGCCACATGAAACCGAGAAGGAGATTATCAAAGGGTCTCTTCTGGCTCCACTGACAAGCATTGCTGAGGATATCAAGAAGGTCGATGCGAAAACGCCCATCGCAACAATGTGCCCAGCTGGCGTTCGTGCCACAACTGGTGCAAGCATTCTTGCCAAGGCTGGTTTTGAGAATGTTGGTGTTCCACTGGAAGGCCTGAAGGGTTGGCAAGAAGCAGGATATCCAATACAGAAGCGTAAGGCAAAATCAAGAGTATGATTGGATTGTATAACTCTGAAAATAACGTGGTGCCGTTTCATTCCATGAATTGTTCAGTTTCTGCAAATAGAAACAATCCCCCTGATTGAGGATTATCCCATTCTACTTGTGTTTGATGAAGGTGCCATTTCGGTACTCTCGGAATGCTTCATCAAGTTCCTCTTTGTTATTCATGACAATGGGTCCGTACCAAGCAATTGGTTCTCCAATGGGCATCCCTGAAACCAATAAGAACCGGAGTTGTTCTTCTCCTGCTGTGGCAACTATCTGCTCACCATCCTCAAACAACACAAGATGGTCTGATTCAATGAGCCTCTCCTTATCTTGGTCGAAATAGCCCTTGCCTTCGAACACGTATGCAAAGACTGTATGCCCACGTTTTACAGAGTGTGTGAATTCAGCACCAAGCGGTACGATTACATCCAAGTATTCCGGATCTGTGACAATCTCACTGACTGGTCCGCAGGTCCCATCGAGTTTCCCACAGATGATTCTTACTCTAGCACCGCTCTCTGTGACGACTTCAGGTATCTCTGATTCCTTGATACCTTGGTATCGAGGATGCATCATCTTATCTGAACTGGGAAGATTCGCCCATAACTGAAAACCCATCATCATGCCGTCTGTACGATTTGGCATCTCTTGGTGGATGATGCCGCTCCCAGCTGTCATCCATTGGACATCTCCCGATTCAATGGTGCCACTGTTACCCAGACTATCCTCGTGCTTCACTTGCCCCTCGATCATGTAAGTGATTGTTTCGATTCCCCGATGTGGATGCCATGGGAATCCCTTCAGGTAGTCATCTGGATTATCTGAGCCAAAGTGGTCAAGCAACAAGAACGGGTCCATGAGTTCAACTTCATTGTATCCGAAGACACGTTTCAATCGAACGCCTGCACCCTCCGTGGTTGGCTTACTTCTGAATACCGTTCTGATTCCCCGAATTTCGACCACTACATTTCATCTCCATTGTCTAGCCAATCGGAATAGTAGATAATTCACTATATTTAATTTAAGCGTTCTGTCAGAGGCAAACTTCACGATGTCCTGCTGGGTGCAGGTACTCCTTCTACACTGTTTTTAGCTCAGCCTTCACTACCAAACAGAGTTGAAATGTGAATTAGAAGTTGACCCCCGATATAGGTCACGCCAACTGCTTCTGTACCACTGAGAAAAGTTGGATCAGTCAATGTTCGATACCCGATTATGTAGTCCGAAATGAAGAATAGCAAAAACCCAATGAATAAACAGATGACGAATAGCTTGGGATAGTCATCAAACCACTTTGACAGACTAAATGCCAGAACTGTGGTCAGGAGAATCCCATAGCCAAATATGCCCATACTAATGACCATTTCACCTGGGTTGTACAGAGTCAGACCAAACAGGACAATAACAATTACAATGCTGACAATCCAGATGATCACATTTCG
>WTCK01000207.1 GCA_013138615.1 Candidatus Thorarchaeota archaeon
ATGAGATTAGGCACGCACACAAGAATGCTCGCTATACAATCAAGCTTTCAGAGCTCAATAATCTGGATCCAAAGGCTGATGACCCCGAGGGCGTTCCACTTCATGGCATAATCTATGGCGGTCGTGACCCTGATACTTGGGTGCCAGTTCAGCAGTCCTTCAATTGGGCTCATGGAGTCCTTACTATGGGTGCCTCTCTCGAATCCGAATCGACTGCAGCTACATTGGGAGCGGAGGGCATTAGGACTTACCAGCCTTTTGCAAACTTGGACTTCATCTCTATTCCTTTGGGGCGCTACATCCAAAATCATCTGGACTTTATGAAGGGCCTCAAGAGAGTACCGAAAATCTTCAGTGTTAATTATTTCCTTCGTGACAAGGAAGGGAACTACCTCAACGGAAAGCAGGCCAAGAGGGTGTGGCTCAAGTGGATGGAACTGCGAGTCCACGAAGAGGTGGGTGCCCTCAGAACCCCGACTGGATATATCCCGAAGTATGAAGACCTAAAACGTCTTTTCAAAAGCGTCCTCGATCAGGATTATAAAAGAACGGACTACGAACAGCAGTTTGAGATTGAAGTCACAGAGTTGCTGGCAAAGATTAGGAGAATTAGGAAGAAATACCGCGCGAGTGTGCCAGACGCACCAGACATTCTGTACAGACTGCTTAACGCGCAAAAATACCGGCTTCTTGCAGCCAGATCTCAATTCGGGGACAGCATTCGCCCCAGTTTGTTTGAAGACGAGGAGTAGGGACTTCTGCTAGTACCTACATCTGTTCCTGATGTTTTGCATTTTTCATAAGCACCGAACTGAATCCGGTGTATGACCGAAGCCCGCATGTTTGTCATCCTTTCAAATTTCACGAATGATTATAAAATGCGCAACTTCAAGAGCCAGAATGTGGTCAGAGGGTTAGCCTCAGGAACTGCTGAGGCGGAGGCCAACCTCATGTTGGATGAACCAAAGGACTTCATAGGTTTTCTAATGGCTCAGCTTATCAACAGGCAACTCGAGGACCCTAATCTTGAGTCGCGAGTCAAAGATTGGAAGATGACAGTTGTACTTGCGACTGATTACTACCCAGTCACGCTGACTTTCGACCGAGGTGTGAGATTCTCGATGGGTGCCGCTAGCGATGCGACGCTAATAGTTGAGATGTCTTTTGGTACAATAATCCGCCTTGTCATGGAAGAAACATCAACAATCAAGGCATTTCTCAAGGGCGAGATCAAGGCGAGGGGAATGTTTCGCCATCCAGTGGCAATGAAGAGGTTCTATGGACTCCTTAATGCCGCACTGAAGGGGTGATATTGTGAGTCTAAAGGAGAAGTTCGAGAGAATAGTTGGAGCTGACCATGTTTCGGATGGTGCTGCAGAGCGATACGTGTACTCCCGTGACATGACAGAGAATCCTCCACGCACGCCTCAGCTTATTGTCATGCCATCAACCACCGAAGAGGTTCAGCAAATCGTGCGCCTTGCCAATGAGGAGCGAGTGCCTCTCGTGCCTTTTGCCACTGGGCAGAGTGTAGGCGGGCTAACCATCCCGCAGGTTAACGATGCTGTGATTGTGGATCTCAAACGCATGAACAAGATTCTGGATGTGGACGAAGAGGGAATGTACATGGTGGTTGAACCCGGAGTCACTTTTGGACATGTACGGAAGTACCTCGATGAAAATCATCCGGGCTTGCGGTACACGTACGCCATCTCATCGCCTTTCACATCTGTTATTGCTAATGCGCTCCTTCAGGGGCTGTGTGACCTCTCTACGCGTTACGGCGCTATGGCTGAGTTCATCAACGGTCTAGAGGCGGTTTTGCCCACGGGGGAGATCGTTCGTGTTGGCTCTGCGATACTGGGGGACGACAACTGGTTTGGACGATACCCATTACCGGACTTGGTGGGCCTGTTCACTGGGTGGCAGGGGATGACTGGAATCGTCACAAAGATGGCTCTCCAACTCTGGCCTAAGAAGCCGTTTACAAGGCATTTTGCGTTGTTCACCTTTGGAGATTTCATGACTACTGATCTTCTGAAACAGATAGTCCGTGCAGATTTGGCGGATGACGCAGGTGCTCTCTCCTTCTCGGTTGTTAAGGGTCTCATTGGTATGCCAGCTCCAATTGAAGCTATTGAAGGCGAACCTGACTATGGAACATTTCTGACTTTGAGTGGCGTAACAAGTTTAGTGCTCGATGAAAAGGTTAGATTGTTGGAACGCATGGTAAACAGCTCAAAGGTCAAAGAGCCAAAGAACCTGCTCATTCCATTTGAGGCCGTGGCACGGCTTATGAGCGAGGAAGCGTACGGGTGGGTCGACTTTCCGTCCGATTCATTCAAGCAGCTCACCGAATACGATGGACTGACATGGATGGGAACGTACATTCACACCAAGAATTGGGGCGAAGCTTTGTTCAAGGGTCGAAAGATAGTCGAGAAGTACGGCTATGAGCTGATGGCTTTCCTCAAACCAATGAAAGGAATGCACTTCTGTGAGTTCAAGTTCATTATTCGTTTCGAAAGAGACGACGAGAACCTGAAGAGGGTTCGGCAGTGCAACAATGAGTTGCTGGACCTTGCATTGGATCTGAAGGCTATCCCTTACAAGACGCCTGTCTGGTCGGCTAAGAAACTCCACGAGCGTGCTGACCCCAACTTCATCGAACTTGTTCGACGGATTCGTGACCTGCTCGATCCGCATGGCATCATGAACCCGGGACGGTGGGGTCTATGACGTCAGATGAGTCTGTAATCGAACAATGGCTTCATAGCTGCGTTAGGTGCAGCAACTGCAAGTATGTATTCAGAGAGTACTCTCCTTCTTGCCCTTCCGGAGAACACTTCGGTTTCGAAACCTACTATGCATCTGGTCGCATATGGCTAGCACAAGCCCTCTACAAGGGAGAGCTGGAATGGGAGGTATCACTTCTGGACCCTATCTTTGCATGCACTACGTGTGGCAATTGTGAATCTCAGTGTTTGGCACCACACAGCGAGCACATTGTTGACATGATTGAAGAGCTTCGGGCAAGGGCTGTTCAAGAGATTGGCGGGCTGCCGAGTCATATTCGCTTCCGTGAGAATGTGGTTCAGTATCACAATCCGTACGGTGCGGAACATCATAATCGAAACCTCGTGGAAACATACGGTCTGCCTCTTCAGGCCGAAACAGTGTACTTCGTGGGCTGCACATCCAACTACAGGGAAACCCAGATTCGCGATGCTACAATCTCTGTGCTGAAGAAGGCAGGTGTTGACTTCACAGTGGTGGACGAGTACTGCTGTTGTTCTCCACTGATAAGAACTGGGCAGCTTGATCCGGTCAATGAAGCAGCACAACACAACGCCGATGCTATCAGAGCTGCCGGTGCCAAGAGAATTATCACGTCGTGCTCAGGATGCTATCGAACCCTCTCACGCGATTATCCAAAGCTCGGCGTTGATCTAGGAGTTGAAGTTGTTCACATCACTCAACTCCTCAAGGAGCTGATAGACAAAGGTGCTATTGTACCAAAGCAAACTGAGCACCGTAAGATTATCACATGGCACGATCCCTGCCACCTTGGACGGGCTATGGGCATCTACGATGCACCACGAGATGTCATCTCAAAACTCCCAGTAGATTTGGTGGAGATGGAAACCACACGTGAGAACGCTTGGTGCTGTGGGGGAGGCGGCGGGGCTAAGGCTGCCTACAATGATTGGAGTGTTGAAACCGCAAGGACGCGAATTGAGCAGGCTCTAAGGACCGGTGCTGAACTGATTGTGTCGGCATGTCCATTCTGCACTCGCAACCTCCGCGATGGCAGCTCTGAGGATGGTCCTCCGGTTATTGATTTGACAGAGCTAGTGGACCGGTTCATCTAGGCTTGATATGTTGAATAGGTATCATCTTAAGCTGCGTCTACTAATGGTGAAGCTATGACCCAAGGTGCACCTGTGAACAACTCTAGGGATGATGAAGCCCCTGCAACCGGTCATCCTCAAGAGAATTACAGGGCATTGGAGCTTGTTGCCTACACACTCTTCGCGATAGGTCCGATGGTTGGAAACGGTGTCCTTGTGATGCTTGACGCCATGGCTTCTGACTTCAATGTGAACCCTACTGATGTCATGCTTGCTATTACTGCCTTCATGATTCCCTTCGCAATTGTTCAGCTCTTCTCAGGTGCTATCTCGGATACCAAGGGTCGAGTGCCTGTGCTTACGTTTGGAATTTTCGTTTACCTGATCGCCATGCTACTGGAAATCTTCTCAACTTCACTCCCGATGTTCATCCTGGCGAGCGTCATCAGCGGCTTTGGATTTGGCTTTGTAAACCCTGTTCTTGTTGCTCTAATTACAGATGGCTGCTCACCCTCTGGCATTCCTAAGAGGATGGGGATTGTCGGAGCACTGGCTGCGATAAGCGTCGGTTTGGGTCCGGCAATTGCTGGTCAGCTGGTAGTTTTTGGCTGGCAGATGTTCTATGCAGTCTTCTTGGTCTTGTCGCTTTTATGCCTTGCACTTCTTCGCCTTGTGAAACGCCCAGTGAATAAACAGTCAGGCAAACCCGCGATTGGGGAGCTCATCTCCAATCTCTCACTAGAACTCAAACGCCCGGTTGTACTCCTACTGATGTTGTGCATATTCGCGGTTGGCTTATCATATTCCGCAACAATCCAATGGACATCTCGAGGCATGGCCGGAGTTGACGAGGGGACGATTGGACTTCTTCTTCTGCTCACTGGAATCGTTGGGGGCGTGGCTGGCGTTTCTATGAGCCGAATTATGGGGCTTCGGGGCATCGGTACTGTGATTGCTCTCGGATTAGTCTCGCTCTTCACAGCTGTGGCTATTCTCCTGTTCGCAGGAGACCTTGCATTACCTGCTAATCTACCACTCATAGCAGTCGCACTTCTAATTGCAGGTTGGGCTGGCGGCACGCTCTCTCCAGTTTTGATGACATACAGTCAGATACTTTCTCCTGAACGTCGTGGAGTGCTCGCTGGAATTCTTACTTCGTCGATGTTCATTGGCAATGCTCTAAACGTGCCAATTTACTCAAGCATCTTCGCTTTCGGAATCCAATGGGTCTACACTGCAATCCTTGTTGTTGCTGTGGCTCTATCCATACTAATGATAATGTTGTACCGAACTGCACCCAGACCTTCAAC
>WTCK01000030.1 GCA_013138615.1 Candidatus Thorarchaeota archaeon
TTTTGGAAAGGTTGATTAGATGCAACAGGAAGTGCAAGATTTCGATTACAAACACTTTCTTGGAGTTAGACCTGAATAATGAGAGCCCAGACCAAGCTCATAGCCCTCGGCGCAGTCTTCATGGTGCTCTTAAGCTCAATCATTGTCATGGCATTGATTGATGATGTCGAGGGCCCATTGATCTATGAAGTGGACATTCTTCCTGTGTCACCCAAGGCAGGAGATATGATTGCTGTCATCATCTACTGTATCGATTCCTCAGGTGTTTCTGGAGCCCAACTTTCAAGCTCGGTCAACGATGAGGAGTGGGTAGTAGAGGACATGAAGTTCTACGCATGTCTGTGCCTAGCGGGAGGACGATGGACTGCAGCTTTCGGTCCGTTGAATGAGGGTGACGTGGGTAGGTTCTTTGTAACATCTTTTGATAACTCCCCTTTCGAAAACACTGCAGAAACGCAGGTCTACGAGATTGTGATAGAAATAGAGAGTCGGTGATATGAAATGAAAACAGAGGTTATCCTTTACCTGATTATCTTGATTTTGGGAATTGTGACTGCAATTGCACCGTGGACCTTTGCACCCGTCTGCATGACTGAAATGCGGTGCTACTTCACACGCGATGTGATGACTGTCCTTGGCGCTGCGATTTCGGTCGTGGCATTGCTGGGGATGTACAAGAGCATGGAGTGATCTGAAGCCCTGTGGGAGGTTTTGGTGTGAACGCAGAACAACGTAAGATGTTGCAGGTAGTCTTGGTAATAGTTGGATGCTTCGGAATATACACCTATACCATCGCCACCTCGCAGGTATACCACTATTGCGATTGGACAGGCCTTCTTATCGAAGAACGATACGGACACGAGGTTACTTTCGGATTCCACAATGGCACACGGAACTACTACAGCTGCATCAATGTTTCACTTCTTGCATTTGATGAATTAATAGCCACAGGAGAGATTGAACAGTTGGAGAACATCCAGGTCAGATGCGCCATGTGTGGCATGCTCATGGATTGGGATGACTCAATGAATGTCTGGATATACCAACCAGAGTATCTCTGTCCCACTACCGGAGAGCCCACAATTGTGGTTGTTTGCGAAAATGCTGATGAGGTAGATCTCTGTGAAGGACACTTCCTCGAGGCATACGGAGGAGAGATTATTTCCAACCCCTATGTTTGGCCGTCCTAATGGTGATGCTTATGCACAAAAGACAGCTGATACCGATTGTCATCATTGGATTACTGTTATTCATCATGTGGTCAATCCAGTCACAAGCTGGTGCAGGTCATATGACTGGGTGGCCATTCTCGGACCTAGGACCTGCCATACTACAGGACTCGTATCTTGGGCGTGCGCCCGCTCTTGAATCACCCTTTGGAATGATAGGGGATATTCCTGGAGGGTATTCACTCTATACGGGAAGCCCAATTCAAGCCGGCCCACTAGATTCACTGGATGAATGGGCAAACAGTCCAGGTCCTTGGATCACGCCCGGCCCAAGTCCAAGTTTTGAATTTTTCATTATAGCGGCGGCGTTTGCACTTGTGCCGCTTGGCTTGCTAACAATTATTGGGAGGAAAAGCTATGGGAGTACAAAAACACAGTAATCTGGCCAGCTATGCACTGGGAAACGTGCTCAAGTACCGCACAAGGAGCGCTGCACTTCTAATCGGACTGGTTTTCGCCACCACTCTGCTATGCTCCACTGAGTTCATCAGAGAGGGCTTGATGGTCGATCTGACTGCATCCCTTGATGAGGGGCCGGACATTGTGGTGCAAAAGCTCGTGGGCGGCCGCCAGACGTCGATTCCAATCGACTGGAAAGAGAATGTGAGTTCATTCTCCGGTGTTCGTTTGGTCACTCCAAGAACATGGGGATATACTGACATCGGTAACGGAAAGCTCCTCACGATAATGGGCGTAAATGCTACTGAATATGGTAGTATACTAGATTCGATTGGTACAGATATCGTGGGTATCGGGAGGTTTCTTGAGGAATCTGATACAAGAAAGATGGTGGTGGGACAGGGGATAGTTGATGTAATGGCCGCCGCCGGAAACCCGCGATATGTAGGAGTTGGAGCGCGACTGTCATTGATCACCTACGATGGCGAATTGATAGAATTCGAAGTTGTTGGTGTGTTCAGTAGCGACTCGAAAATCTACAGTTATGACATGGTCCTGACCGATATCAACAGCGCAGCTGCGGTTCTAGGTTACGATAATTCAACATGCACAGACCTTGCAATCTGGGCAGAACACGGCTCAAACGTGAACGCGGTGGCTTTACAGATAGACAATGGGATACCTCAGTCCAGGGTCCTAACACGGGATGCCATACGGGATATAATGATGAAGACTTATGGAGATAGAGCGGGCATTGTAGCTCTTCTCTGGAGTGTGATTCTGATGTCGGTAGTCTTGCTCGCCTTCACCGCATCGACAGCGGGTTCCGATGAAGCCAGACGAGAGGTGGGACTTCTGAAAGCATTGGGCTTCGACACTATCGACATTCTTGAAATCAGGATGTTCGAGAGCGTTTCCATCAGTCTCCTCGGTGCCAGTCTAGGAATCTCCCTTGCCATAATCTATGACTTCTACATGGGAGCACCGGGTTTGGCAGGATACATACTTGGATGGAGCTTGGTTCTTCTAAATGGCGGAATTCCACTCGTTATCTCTATTCCAACGATCTTCACTGTCTATGCCGTAGCACTGGTGCCCATACTGGTGGCAACAGTAGTGCCTGCATGGCGCAATGCAATCACAGAGCCCGACACAGTCCTGCGAGGTGTGTGAGATGACAACAGTGATTCGGACTGAAGATGTCTGGAAAACCTATAGTCTAGGAAGCCCGAGGCAGGTAGACGCTGTGAAAGGAGCATCCATCGAGATACCAAAGGGAGTTATCACGGGAATTGGTGGCCCTAGCGGTTCCGGAAAAACAACTCTGCTAAGCCTCATAGGGCTGCTAACAAAGCCTTCCAAAGGCAAGGTCTTCATCGAGGACAAGGAGCTATCTGCGCTCTCCGAGGTATTCAGGACGAAGTTCAGACGTGAACGTATTGGCTTCATATTTCAGGCACAATACCTAATCCCTCAGCTTACAGCCACCGAGAATGTTGCGATCCCAAAGCTATGCACAGACACATCGCGGGGAGAGGCAGAAAGATTGGCAAGAGAGAAGCTTTCAGGTCTCGGACTGGGCCACAGACTGGACTTCAGAGTTGCCGAGCTCAGCGGAGGAGAGCAGCAGCGGGTGAGTATCGCAAGGTCATTGATGAACTCACCCGAGATTCTTATCGCAGATGAACCAAGCAGCTCCATTGAGGAAGCGCTCACCAAGGATCTTCTTGCTACACTCAGAGAGATGGTGGATAGAGATGAACTCACTGTGATTGTTGCCTCTCATGACCCATTGGTCTTGGGATGGTGCGATCGTTTGTACACCATGCGTGACGGAGAGATTGTGATCCAATAAACAGAATCGATTCCTGGTTGCTGGCATTGCTGCTATTGTGAGTCACTTGAGAGTTTGGAGAATGTATTTCCACTAGAGCACCAAAATTAGATGAGAAACCATGCTCACCATGCTGAAGAGTATCGCGACTGAAGACGCTTTGAGTAGGAAGCCACTCAGAGGCCTTATGCTATCCAATGGCAATCCCTTCCTTTTCCAAGCAGCCTCTAGTATGATGCGCCAGCCCGCAGACGCGATGCCAACCCAGAATAGGCCTGAGAAGAATGCAGTATCAGGAAACTCTTGAAAGAGACAATAGGGGCAGTGATGTGTAGGTAGTCCTAGGACAAGCGGTGCGTAAGTATCGTGAATTGCCACAAGATACAGCAGGGCCACAACACCACACAGGAGGCCAGTAAGGAGAGGAGCTTTGGCTGAATATCCCTCGAACCATTGGACGGTAATAAGGACGAGAGCCACAGTAACCGTAATGGCAATCACGAGTAGTCCAAACTCGGGACCGAAGATCGAAGAGGGGGAGAATGGCGGATTAACGTCATAGGCACTGGAGCAACATGGAGCGTAAATGGGGCGTATCATAGCCACTAACCCTACGTCCACAGCACTATCTATGAGAACTAAAGGAAACAGGACCAGCAAGAATGAACGGGCCAGATATCGTGTGAATGGCAACTCCGGTTGATTACGGTTGGCGAGTTCCACAATTAGCCATAGGCCATATGCAAAAGGAAGAAACATATTCAAGATAATAGATATCGTGGAGTAAGGGGCGGCAACATTGACCACACCATAGGCACACATTGCACCTGGACAGTGGGGTACCAAGGACTGTAACATCCAAAAGAAGATGGGAACGTTGAGTAACCTGGTGGTCAACACAATGATTCCTATCATACCCA
>WTCK01000194.1 GCA_013138615.1 Candidatus Thorarchaeota archaeon
CAGGATGTTGATTGAGTATGCAGAGAAGCACATGCCTGTGCTCATGCATCTCAGAGAAAAGTATGCTAAGGAAAAGCCACTCAAAGGGATGAGGATTGCAGGTTGCCTACATGTGACAAAGGAAACGGCAGTCCTCGTTGAAACCCTGCAGGCAGCGGGCGCTGAGGTCGCATGGTCTGGATGCAATCCACTCTCTACCAACGATAAGGTTGCAGCTGCACTGGCTGCAAATGACGTTCCAGTCTTTGCATGGCACGGTCTGAATACCGAGGAATACTACTGGTGCATCGACCAGACGCTCAAGATGGAACCCACACTGACATTAGACGACGGAGCCGACCTGATTTTCACTATACATAACAAGCATCAAGAACTGATACCAAAGCTCTACGGCGGTTCCGAGGAAACGACAACTGGAGTGATTCGAGTCCGAGCGATGGCTAATGATGGCGCGTTGAAGTACCCCATCATGGCAGTCAACGACGCTGAAACCAAGCACATGTTCGATAACGTCTACGGGACTGGTCAGAGCTCTTTCGATGGAGTCCTTCGAGCCTCAGCGATACTGATTGCTGGCAAGACTGTCGTCATTGCAGGGTACGGCTACTGTGGTCGAGGTCTCGCAATGAGGGCGAAAGGCCTTGGTGCAGATGTGATTGTGACCGAAGTAGATCCGGTGAAAGCCCTTCAAGCACGGATGGACGGATATCGGGTGATGCCTATGAATGACGCGGCGAAAGAGGGCGACTTGTTCCTTACTGTCACTGGTATGAAGGATGTGATTACCGGTGCTCACATGAAGGTCATGAAAGACGGTGCAATCTTGGGCAATTCAGGTCAATACAATGTCGAGATCAATGAGCCAGATCTGATTGCATTGAGCACAGGGAAAAGGCGAATTCGTCATGCACTGGATGAATACACGATGAAAGACAGCCGCGTAATCTACTTGCTTGGCGAGGGGCGTTTAGTCAACCTGACGGCGGCTGAGGGTCACCCGAGCGAAGTGATGGATCTCTCATTTGCAAGCCAATTGAACTCTATGATCTGGTTAGCAAAACACGGGAAAGAGCTGAAACCAGCAGTCTATGAATTCCCAAGCGAACTCGATAAGGAAACTGCATTCGCGAAGCTTGAAACCATGGGCATCAGCATCGACAGGTGGACCGAGGAACAAGAGAGGTATGCGAAAGCATATGCAGAGGGAACCTAGGCGCGCATCTTGGGAAGTCCATTGGTTATCAGAAAGGTGTATCCTAGCTTAACTGCGAGGAAAGGCACAGTGCAGGTCCATTTGGGCCCATAATGATGAATGTAGTGCAAGGTCGAGTTCGGATTGAATCGAACGTAAAAAGAGGGTGGGCGCCATGGAGGACTCCTTGTAATCATGTGGAGGCTTTCGCCCCTGCGCGTCGCTGGTTGTTTTAGGCTCCGTGGGCGCCCACGTTGACTGAAGAGTCATGACCCATTCTAATATGGTCATGTGTCATGCAGGTCATACTCCTGTCAAGGAGGCCTCTCAGACATAGGTTTAGCCGGTGGTTCTCTCTGGATTCGCAAGCGGAACGAACACTCTAGTGAGTTTTACCATATACTTTCACATAGTATACAACTATCACAACGGCAACTAGAGTCACAATGATAATTGCTGGCAATAGAAGATCAAGAGTTGTACTTGATGTTCCTGAAGTAAGCAAGAACTGTGTGTAGCCTGAATACTCATTTCCGAGCCGTAGGATGTAGCCCGTTTCATTCAGATTGACAGGCAATGTGACTGTAATGGGCAATATGTGTGAGTTTCTTACATCAAGAGCGCCCCATGAATGAAGCAGTGTGCCATCCTCACCTCTGAGTTCAATCCCATCCTCAGTACCGAGCCGAGGGCTAAGGCAGTTGATACTAACACTTAGCGACATTTCCGCTCCCTGTTGAGTAGCATCTGAGGCAACACCAAGAGTGGCATCTAGTCTTGGTGTCATCTCAAGCAGATAATCGAATGCTGGAATGTAGTATTGCCAGAGATTCTCAATGTATGCATCATCAGGTGTAAAGTAGCCATAAATCTCATGCCATTCTTGAATTAGATGGGTAGAGTTGTCAACAATGTCAGTGTAGGTTGAAGGAGCATCAGCTGACCCGTTGTGATAGACCTCAAAGGTGATGGGAAGGGTTGTCCCTCGTTCAACATACATCCATGCCCCCCACATACCTGATGGAGCCGAAGCAAGCTGAGGCTTATCGTATTGGCCACTGGAAGTTTGTGCGGTGAAACCATAGAACTCATTAAATCCCACAGGGTACATTGTCGCAAAATCTTGAACTACGCGGTTGTAGAGTAAGCCTTCATACCAGTTGCCATAGTAGTCCGTAGGAAAGTATGTGCAGTTAATGCCTGAGTGAAGTGAGTACACCATGGCGAATTTGTGTTGGTTTGTCCAATCCCTGTAAGCCTGAGTTTCTGGTTCTGAGAAGGCTGTGGGACCACGGTAGACCTGAGACCTTACATCTGACGATGAGCTTCCCGAACCCCAACCAGTTGCATAGTTTCGATTAAGGTCAACAAGTCCGATATAGTCTTCATTGAAGAGACCATCACCGTCATCGTCTATACCTTCATAGTAAGTATACTGAAACTCGGGTGCTCCACCAGGACCCGTTTTGGTGTAGACATCAAATCCTGAAACATAACCATCACCATCTGCATCATCCCAAGGATCTTCATCAAAAAGACCATCGCCGTCGTCGTCATAAGGACGGAGGTTCTTTCTGAGCCAATAATCTTCTTCATTAACTACACGTTCGAGACCGTCTGGATTCAACGTAGGAATAACATAGATTTCCTGAGTGTCAACATATTCTGTTATGGTTTCATTTTCACCATAGTTGTTAAGCAGATAGATGATAAAACGTAAGGAAAGCTCGACCGTGATTTGTTCCCGAGCATGATGATGCGCGACAACCTGGGTTTTTGCCTTCTGTTCTGTGTTTAGCTCATTGGTGATCCGGATACAGGTGATATTTCGCCCCTGATAGCTTTCTCCTATCACTTCAATATCTACGAGTTCTGGAACTGTACTATGAATTAGCTCAATCTCCTCATCAACCTCTGCTGGATCATGCCACTCATCCTGATAGATCGGAGAAATGTCAGACCATGTCCGATCAACGGAGGGTGTTTCAACACGTTCGATGGCAAGTGTTGAAATCGCATCATCCGAAGTAGTAGTAGCACCTACAGAGAGAGCGAATGCGGAAACTAGAAGAAGCACAACAAGAGCACTTGAGAGCAATCGAATGTCAATTCACCTCACAGCTTAACAAGTCATGTTACAACCATTTCTGAAATCTTTGGTATCACAAGACTCTGCAAATTTTGAGATTTGGCTAATAATAGGGTTTAGTTTAGCGCGTTCAATTGCGTGAACCAAAAAGCAATGAATGCCTGACATTATCCGTTGAATTAGAAGACCTTTTGTGTGGAGGTATCAATCTGTATTGCAGTCAGGGTGTTAGATA
>WTCK01000133.1 GCA_013138615.1 Candidatus Thorarchaeota archaeon
TATGAGACAGCTCATCGGATGACAAGTGATTCAGGTTGACATCAATCTCGGACCCGTCCCAAGAGCCTGAGAGATGGACATCACCATCGCGAGTCACTGTGTAATTCTTTGGCTCAGCATCAGTCGCGTTCCATTTGATCCACTCGCCTTGTGTTCCATTCTCAAACTCCATATCAAAAGGACTGGGAATGGTTGGAGCTGCAAGCATGAATCTGCTGTCCTGAGCGGTCCCGGATAATGCAGGCGCCAGAGCGCCAACTGCAAACACAGAGAGCATTAGCCATGCGAAGATCGATGCGACAAACAAATGACGCTTGTGTCGTGAAATCATAAATCTGACATCCTTGAGTTGCCTTAGCTGCTCTCGTAACCGGTCGGTCCATTCAGTGCGGATTTATACCCTTCGGTGAAGAAAGACTTGAACTAGCGTGGATAGAGCGGGGGTATGCAGCAGCTGTAAGAACTTGTTCAATCTTGGATGTTTTGTAGGTGGTTATAACATACTGCACAGGATTGAGTGGTGTGGACGTTCGATGCTGATTGCTAGGGCCTCCATGTAATTCGGTCGCCGCCAGTTGGACGGAGACAGAAAACGCCTGTGGAGAGGACGCAAGACTCGTCGCAGATTCAGTAGGATCTACCGAGCAGACCTCAATGAATCAGGAACCGAACATCAGTCAAGGACATTGACATCCGAGATTGCATAAGTTTCGGGCAACGGTTCGTCAACCGAAGCCTATTAAGAAAGGGCATCTCAAGAAACTTACGTTCACTCAATCAGCTATTCGAGTAAGGAGCCCAAATAATGCCCAAGGCAATTTTTTCAATTTGGTGGGACGACACTCTTGGACCAATGGTGGGCAGGGCTTATCCCGAAGAAGAGGAACTGAAGGGTGAGGACGCATTAGTTATCTTCATGGGGCATGGAGTGAATCAGGAAGCTCAGCTCGGCTACACCAAAATGAAGAAAGGACTTATTGTTTCTTACTTGGAGGCACCCAATTGCATCGCAATCCTCCTTCATGAAGATGATGACCCGCTTGTTGTCGAGCGGAATCTAGTGCGTCTAGTGAGCGAGATCAACTTCAATGCTGACAACTGGGATAACGAGATAAAACATGCTTATGAACGGCTTGAGGAGCTCCTCCAGGAAACACGTGGCAAAGAGCTTCTTTCTGATTTAGGTGTTCAAAGAATGGTAAAAGACATGATCGATGGTAGATTGACTGCAATCAAACCAAAACATGTCATGCGGGGAGTTATCAGGTATCCAGCGGCTGCAGATTACCTAGGTCAAGATGTTGAAGAAGTGACTCGCAAGCTAAAGGATTTGGACAATGAAGGCATTATTGTCCCAAAGACATTTGGTAGAAGAATCGAATGTACTCAATGTGGAAGCTCCGAGGTCAAAGTAAACCTCCTCTGCCCAAAGTGCGAGGCCAGCGATATGCACAAAGTCTACACTGCGTATTGCCCTCATTGCAATGAGCAATTTCATACGGTAGTCGCTGACGATTTGTCAGAGGTGTTATGTCAGCATTGCAAGACGGCCATCAGGGTTGATGAACTAGCAGTCATTGCTGTTGAACCCCTATGCAACAAATGTGGAACCGCATCCGATGAGCCAAGAGTATCATTATCTTGCAATATGTGTGGAAAAAATATGAAAGGCATTGACCTTCTCGGTGGCACGGGTCTTGCGTACTATCCTAAGCACCCATCCAAATAGGGCATAAATGAACCGCAATGCAAATTGCCCATAACTCAGCTTCTGTTCCTCTTACGCGTCGGCTTGATAGTTCTTTTCAAAATCTTTCGGGCGTCGCTGATTATCTTTTCAGCCCGTGCTATGCCAAGACCGTCAATCTTCTCTGCAAGTCGTTTCGGAGTTTCTCCGGATAGCTGTGCTGCAGATTCGTACCCAGCGCGTCGAAGCTTTCTCTCAAGATTTGGACCGACTCCTGGGACGCGCCTAAGCGGCAACATCTTGGCGAAATCATCTCCAAGTATTTCGCTCAAATCTTTATCACTAACTTCACTTATCTCAGCGCCAGCATCTAGCACATCGAGCTGTGATCGAATGGAAGCGAAATCGTCACGGCCAACAAAAGCATCTACGGTTCGTTTGACCTGTTTGTCATCAAAGTTCAAGGCCAACTCTTCCATCTCAATCTCTCGACCCAGAATCTCCGGCAGAGGTCCAATCATGTACAAGGCGATAAGAGAAAGGAATACTGCAACGTTACCTCCGACCGCGGCGAGTCCCTCGGGGGCAAGGAATGAGAACCCAAAGACTGTGGCCTCAAGATCCACCGCCCAGAAGAGAGTCATGTAGCCCAGAAAGAAGAACCAAACGAGGGAGAGCCTTAGACCCTTGGTCTTCGAAGGACCGAGTTCTGACCAGATGAGTAGCAAACAAAGACCCAGCATATATCCCTCAATGAACCGTTCGAATACCAATAAACCTACCAATGGACCTACATCCAATATTGAGGGGGGGTCAGAAAAGTAGATTTCATACATCGCGGACCCGAAAATCGTCAGCAGACCCATTAGCAGGATCAAAGTACTGAATGCACTTTTTCGTCCTTTGAAGTCTGCAAGAAATCCAGCTGCAACGACGCCGACAATTAGAATACCTACCTCGAAAACGCCGAAACCTACCATTTGGCTCAAAGTTCCCGATCCGTACGCTTGAAACCTAAGCTTTGCAACGAAGAACCATAGCATATGAGCTGCAAGGATTAAGACCATTGGACGAAAGTATTTCATTACCAAGCCCTGCACAGCTAATGGAGCTTGATCGAGCTTCCAGGGCCGCAACGTTACGGCGGCTATCACAGCAACAAATGAAATCACTGCCGGAAGCATTAGATCACTCGCCATAAGAACAACTCCCGTAGCAGACAGAAGATAGTAAACAAAAAAGGCTGCAAGCGCGGATGCAAGAAACGCAGCATCAATCTTTCCGCGAAACTTCACAACTACTGTACGGTTCAATTGGACAGTCCAGCTCACCATTAGAAATGCAAGACACGCAAACGAAGAAATCACAAGTGCAGTTTCTATTTGGGGAGAGTGTTCATTCGGGAATCCAATCATCGAACCCAACAAGCCAACAATAGCTGGTGTTAATGCGCTCATATACATCAGGATATCTTTTCTTCGAAGCCTGTCAACAACTAAACCGGCCACAGGCAATGAAAAGACTGCCGCTAAGGCTCCATAACCAAGTAGCCCATGATGTTCCAGCAGCGTCATTGGTAGCAGTGAACCCTCTATCACCTTGACAATCACCAGCATTGCAAAAGCAACACTGGGAGCGAATAGTATGTACGTTAGAGCGGTTCTTAATGGAAACTCCCTGTACTCGAGCATATGCGTCACCTTTCGCGGGGGGTTAAATGGTTCCGTATGTAAGTCAATATGGACTTTTCGGGCAATGCACACTTCAATGAATATGGCAATTCTCGCGACTGAGGAAAGCAATACCTTAAAGACAGAATGCGACGGGCGAAGAAGCAAGGAGATATGTTAGTTGGCTGACAGGCTTGGAGTTCAAGAGTTCATGGTAATCACTGCAGGAGGATTGCCAATCTTCCATTACTCGAGAACCGATGTTCGCAAGATG
Source organism: Candidatus Thorarchaeota archaeon (assembly GCA_013138615.1). Classification (GTDB taxonomy): domain Archaea; phylum Asgardarchaeota; class Thorarchaeia; order Thorarchaeales; family Thorarchaeaceae; genus WTCK01. The sequence goes on from WTCK01000133.1 coordinate 3,632, forward strand.
GACTCTCTCTTGTCAGGCTTTCTCAGTGCTATAACGAGCTTTGCCACAGAATTCGGTGAGCGATCCATCCGAAGCTTGACGTTCGAAGGTTCCGAATTGTTATACGAGCAATTCAATCCCGATTTCCTTTTCATCTTCTTAGTTGACACTCATGCTTCAAAGAAAGTGCTTAGAGCTATCTTGAGGGAATTGAGCCGCAAGTTCATGGCGAGGTATGAAACTGAATTGAGAATGGAAATACCAATCCTAGATGTCTTCGAAGACTTCAGTAGCGAGGTCCGGGGTGTTTTCCTGTACTACGAAGGTGTGCTGATAATTATCTCTAATCTTAGTGCTTATGTTATTCCGACAGTTCGAAAGGAGATTCTAGACGTTGCAATAAGAACAGGCGGCTTCCTAGATGAGCTACACCGAGACTTTGGCAGCTTGGGCGCTCGAGTTCTCACGGCAATCGATGGCGACAGTTCAATCCATAGCATAACGAGAAAACTGAATATCGAGGAAGATGCTGTTTCAGAAGTCATAGAGTACTTGGCCATCCGAGGAGTTCTAAAAATCGCCAAGATGTGCCCAATAATCGAGGGTGAAGATGCTAGGTTCAATGCGTTCCTTGACTTGATAGGATTGCCAAGCAAGGAATACCAACTGCTGGAAAGAGCAAAACATCTATGCAATGGCGAAAGGTCCGTCGTGGACGTGAGCGATAGGCTAGGAGTGACAGCCGAAAGCCTATTCGAAGTTCTCACGAAGCTAGGAACGGAAGTCAACTGGAGCTACATAGAGGTCAGTGGCTTGGCAGATGAGCCTTCCGCTAACTAAGAAATGTCTCCCAATCTCGCTTGATTGATTCGAGTCACTCATCTGCACAAATCTATAAGTGAGTATGATTCAATTGGCACAGGTTCCCAGTGCCGGAGGCTATTGCCTTGGTTAAGGAGATAATCGTTCTACGTGAAGGTGGCATTCTAATTTTCCACTACAGCGTTTTGGGAACGAAGAAACTCGACGAGCTTGTAGCTGCATTTCTATCAGCGGTGGGTTCGTTCGCCGAAGAAGTCGGTCAAGACCAAATCAGAGTGATGTCCTTCTCCTCGAATAAGCTGGTATGGGAGCGAAAGGGCGACCTGTACTTCATTGCTCTCGTAGCTGAGGAGGACAGCGGCGAGATACACAGGGTAATTCTGAAAGACATTGCCGAGCAGTTTGTTAGTTTGTTCTACAGCGAGCTCCTAAAGGATCTCCCGAACTCAAGGGTATTCAGGCCCTTTGCGGATATTGTCGAATCCATACTTCAGAAATTCGACGGAGTTCCTGGGCTTGCACGACGGTATCGAACGGCGTTGCTTCCAGCAGATGACATCAGAAGTCTGAAGGCAACCCTATCGGAGATTGAACTGAATAGGGACATCCTGCGAGGCGGCATGATCACTTGGGACGGTTACGTTGTAGTTTCCAACTTGAGAGCGTACGAGCTAGAAGCTGTACTCGATCTCACGCCGCCTTTCGCTAGTTCCGAATCACCAGAAATAGTCAAGATGGTGGAGCACTCCTGTCTTGACCCATCTAGTTCATTCATGCTTATCAGAGTGAGGAACAAAGGTGTCTGCGCGTTTGTTGTTGCACTAGGACTCTCAGAGAAGACGTACGTAGAACTTGTAAGCCCATTCGTAACACGTTTGCAAATGACCAGCTTCTTTGACATCAAGAGATTTGACCCCGAGCGAATGGAAAGACCGATTGCATTCTATGAATACGATGCAGTGGTTCCTGCGCTTCCGCTAGATGATGTGAAGCGTGACTCGGTAATTGTATTTGCGAATATGCCAGACGAAATGCGCAAGGCCGGTCATTACATCATCAACTCTCTTAGCGATAATAGAACAATATCAGAAGTCCAAGAAAATAGCGGCTTGGAGCGGGAACAGACCAACGAGATTCTAGCACAGCTAATTGCGAAGGGATTGGTTCGAATAACGAAAATATTCCCATCTATGGATGAGAGGGATGATCGCTTTTCGGCCTATCTTGAGGTCATAGGAATTAAAAAAAGGGACTTCGATGTTGTTGATGTTGTCTGGCGGCATTGCACAGGAAGCCGCTCAATCCGAGAAATATCAGAGAGGACTCAAATTCCTGCATCAAGAATACTTGAGGTTCTACGAGCGCTCGGCGGCTACGTCACATGGGAGAAAGAACGAATCATAAGTCATGTCAGGTGAAACATATTGGCAGGAGAAATTATCAGCATACATAGTTTTCGTGGAGGAACAGGAAAATCCAATATCGCTGCCAACTTGGCTGCAATAATGGCTCTTGATGGCAAGAGAGTTGCAGTCATGGACACAGATATGGCCTCGCCCGGCATACACGTAATCTTCGGCATGGGCAGGGAGAAAATGAAGCACACACTCAACGATTATTTGAGAGGAGAGTGTGACATCGGCGCGACATGTGTCAATATGACACAACGACTTGGAATCAAAAAGGGGAAATTATTCCTTATCCCAAGCTCAATGACAGCAACTGACATAACGCGGATTCTTAGGGAAGGCTATGAAGTGAGTGACCTCAGAAGAGGCTTCGCTGACGTAATCAAAGTCAAGGACCTTGACTATCTAATCATCGATACTCACCCTGGCCTTGACCGGGAAACGCTTCTCTCAATGGCAACAGCAGATTATCTCTTTGTTGTGGCACGGATTGATGAACAGGATTTGCTCGGAACCGCCGCCACTCTTAGTGTCGCGCGGAAGCTGCAGGTTCCAGACATTCATATCGTGATAAACAAGAAGCCAGGCATCTACGAAGACAAAGCCATTATCAAAGAGGTTGAGAGGAAGTTCAAGACAAAAGTCGCCACAATTATACCTCTATTGCCGCTTCTGATTGAGGTTGGCAGCAGATATGTTGTAACACTAAAGCACCCAGATAATGAGTTTACGAAGCGCATCACTGACCTCTACGATATCATTAACAAATGACAATCTATAGGCTGCATAGGATTACTTCCAAATTGCATCGGGGGATATTGTGAAAACTCAAGCGGCCTGTGCAATACAACAATACTTCTATGGGCACACTTGTATCTCACTAGTATCACTAGGAGCTCGCTGATATGGAGATTAACGTACGTCTCGCAACAGCACATGATAGAACTGCACTCGAGGAGTTCTACTCCAGAGAAGGAATTAGGTTCCATGATCTATCGGCTCAGAATGTTCTGCTAGCCCAAGGTGCAACAAAGGAAACGATGTACGTGGTTGCGGTTGCAGGTGATCTGATCGTCGCCTCATTAAAACTCGACGTGAAGAAAGATCCATCCATTGGTTTGGTTGGACACATTCAACATTTCGAAATAGAAGATGAGTTAGAGGAAACTATTCTGGGCACAAGAATGTTGCAGAAGATAGCAAAGATTGCCGAAGAGAAGGGTCTCCGAGCTCTTGACACAATTGTGAGTGAAAAACGAGCTGACATGATCAAGGTATTCCTCAGCTCTGGTTTCGAGGAGAACCACAAAGAGGTTCATCTGAGAAAAGATTTTCGGGCAAGATTGTTCTAGGCGGCAAATACGCCTGGGTCATCCTCAAACCCATGGTGAGAAGCTTCAATAGGGCAAGTTTTTTCATACTGGCAGGAAAGTCTGCGCTGAATAATAGTCTGAGAAAGGTGCCTGTAGTTGGCAAAGAAACGCCCGCCCGACAGTTCCCCATTGTCTGATAGTCAGGAAGTAATCTCGCGTAGCGAAGATCTTCTTCGCGGTATCTTGGAGATGGCTGACGATGGAATAGCAGTAATCCAAGACGAGGAGGTGGTATTCGCGAATGAAGCATTCGCAAGAATGCTGAAGCATGAACTTGGAGGCGTAGAAGGGCTATTCATTGACGAGATTATCGACCCTCTGGAACGCCGCTATCACCCGGAAAAACTGCAAGCATTCATTGGCGAGAAAAAGGGGCGAAGTAGTTTCCATACACGGCTGCTACGAAAAGATGGAGAACTAATCAGCGTGGATGTAAGCACCAACGACTTCGTACTCCACGATTTGCCTGCAGTTGTGGTGATTATTAGAGATGTTACGAAGAGCTTGTCTCTCAAGGAAGCGGCTGAAGAATCAGAAACTCGGTTCAGGGGGCTTTACGACTCCTCACCATTAGCTATCTTCACACTAAGTCCAAAGGGAGTTATTCAGGATGTTAATGAGGCAGCTGAAAATCTGCTTGGATACGAAGCTAAAAGCATGGTCGGGCTGAACATCAAGGCTTTCATCACAGAGGACGAAAAAAGCCCCGGTCAGCAGGCAATGCGAGAGATACTCCGTGGGAGAACGCTGAGAGATGTGGAAATTCAAATGCAGCATATTGATGGCCACTTTGTGTGGGTGAACATCGCTGCCAACCCGCTCTCAGATGATACAGCAAAACGCTCTGAAATTGGTTTTATGGCATTGAACATCGATAGAAGGAAGGCGGCGGAATTGCGTGAGAGCAGCGCAATAGGTCAAGCTGATTTGTATCTCGACGTGATGACACAAGACTTGAACAGCGTCAATCAAAACACAACCTATACTCTGGATCTTGTTGATTCCCTTGTGCAGCTTCCTCCAAACGTTCAGTCATCCGTTGATGAAACAGCTGTGAATGTCAGGCGAGCTGCAAGGATGATAGCGAACATGCGTGCATTAATCGCAATCAAAAACGCGCCTCCTAAGCCGGAAAGAACCGACCTCTATCCTCATTTCAGGAGAGCTGTAACAAAAGCTAGTAGGGATATTCCGTCGAAGACGTTGAAGGTTATTTCCAACATCGAGGATGATGCTTTCGAAGCAGTGGGCCACATGTATTTGTGGAGCGCCTTCTTTAACATCATCCATAACGCACTTCTATACGACCCTCATGACGAGGTCGAGCTCGAGGTCAATGCTAGATTTGATGACTTCGGAAGGGCAATCAGAATTGAATTCATTGACAACGGTCCTGGAATACCGGACGACATGAAAGAAGTTGTTTTCAAACGGACTGGCGCTTTAAGCAATCGGGCGGTTGGGCGAGGCCTTGGGCTAACCCTCGTGGATCAAACAATACGCAGCCTTGAAGGACGAGTATGGGTTGAAGACAGAGTGATTGGAGATCAGTCAAAGGGATGCAGGTTTGTCATCTCTCTTCCTGCGTGGAGCGAAACAATGCTGACTCCGTGCGGAAAATCCGCATGCATCACTTTCTACAAGTCCGACCACTGTATCTTCTGCGGCCCAGTCCATAACTTGCTCCTTGGAATTCTGGACGAGATGGGTTTGAACCATTTCATAATGGAAGTAATCAATGTTGACGACCCCGATTCTGGTGTGTCCGCAGAAGACCTTCCTGCACTCCCGACAATACGCATCTGCAAGAAGGAGTTGACTGGCTCCGTGACGGAGGATGAGCTCAGGTCAAACGTGATGAACATGCTAATGATGTCCTGCGAAGAGAAACCGTCAGGCAGTTAATTTCAGAAGAACGCAACTCCGATATAGGGTCTCCAAGTTTCGCGACAATGCTTTCTCACCGAGAGTAGCATCGATTCAGCGTTGCTCTGTCCGGTCACGTTGCCAAGCTCTTTTTCGAGCTCTTCTGTTAGAATCTCTATGGCAGCAGATAGGGCTTCTAGATCCGCAGGGGTCATGCTTGCATCGATTGCACTATGTCCTATGCTGCCCTCTACGAGTCTGATTCTACTGGTCCATGGGTTTGTTTTAACCTTAGCCTCAATCGCAGCATAAAGGCTCTTGGTTGCCTTTCCAGCCCCCATTGCCTGAGCACAAACTTGAAAGAACTGAGAGAGTATGCACTCATTGACAAGGACTAATCTTCGTTCAAGTGAGATATTCTGAAGATACCCTCTATTCGCTAGGCTGCCAAGTTCTAGAAGGACTCTTTCCACCTTTTTTCCTCCAAGCATTTTCAGAAGCAAGGACAGCGGTCTACGACCATCCAAGGAGCCCAATATCCTGACGGTTCTTGGCGATAGTTCAAGGGAATTCTCTTTCCTGAACAAAATTGTTGATGAGCCTTCCGAGAGAGCAAGTATATCGTTGTCTGAAGGCACGTAGTTCAGATAGAGAGCGTTCTTCCAAAATGCGATGGAAGCGAGGTTAATAGCTTCGTCAACGCTCAATCCCTGTAACTCAGCTACTTCCTTTATTGATTGCTTATCCTCAGCTTGATTTAGGAATTTGTTCACTCCGATACTCTCACTGGGAATGTCAAATGAACGAAAGAATTCGGGCCAGTCCCAGCCTTTGAGAATCAGAGTGCGTTCGGATATTCTATCAGATAGGAAGAGATTCATTACGAATCTGTCGAAGTCCTTGAAAATACTGCCCTCGAAGCTATCTGCATTCTTGAGCACGGAGAACTGTTCCTCAAATTCCCTGACAACCCGTCGAAGCTTGCTGCGGGCCTCGTTTGTTTCCCTTGAAACTGACAAGACCCCGATTATCCAATCTCCTCCTTCCAACAGAAATGATGTATCCGAGCTGTCGACTGTTTGAAGATGTGTTGTTTCCGGTCCTGATGCTTCGTCCATGAAACTAGTTATGGCCGAAATGAATCCGGAAAGGATTTGGGGATCTATTTCCTCCGGCATGAACTGATGGGAATAGGGCGACATTCCTGTGCCTCTATTGAGGAGAAAAAGCACCTTCTCATTGGACATTTTGGAATAGTCGGAGGTGCGGGGAGTGATGTCAGCGTCAATCAACGGTATGTGTGGCCGTCTGGATGGCCTCGGGTTATCGGTTATCGTAAGTCCTCCTCAGTAACTCGTTCAACGGTTCCAGCTATCTTAGTATTAAGAGTAAGTTGTATACATTCACCAACTCTGTGGAAGTTGTTAGAAGATACTCTCAAGGCCTAGTGCATTGATTGTATCGTTAGTGGGGCGTCCGGTCCTGCTATCCCAACCACGGATGGCATAGAACTTGTCAAGAGATGCTTCAAAGTCAGCCTTGTCCACGAACGCCATCATTCCTTTTCTTGGACCATCCTTCTGCTGTTCCCAAAACCTCTCTGGCAAAATATCATCCTTGCGGGATATGCCCTCCCGGACATTGAACATTCGAGTTAGAGTGGCAATCCTGTGAGCGAATGTGCTTATGCTCGACTCATTGTAATCGAAGCCCGTCGCAGCGTTCAGTAGTGCTATCTTTTGCTCATGGGGCAACGGAAGATGATAAGTGAAATGGCAGACAATGAGAGAATCTGTGAGAACCTTGCCATCTCGTGCCGCAACCATTGAGGCTACGACATCAACGGCGGATTCGGAAGGAGGGTCAAGGGTAGCAGGCCAACCTCTCAAATGGCTCGCCCCGACTTCAGCTGTTGCATAGGACAACCCTAGGCCTTTCTTTCCGCGGGGATCCCAAGCCGGCACCTCGAGACCCTTTACATGAACTGCAAAACTCTCGCTTCCGTTCCCTATCTCCACTGAAGCCGCACGAACACCGTAAGATAGAGTCTTGCCAATTCCTTCACGGGACGCAATCATCTTAATGAGCTGAATTGCAGCATCAACGTCACCAAATCTGAGTGAAAAACCAATATCCGCGTCAGAGAGCACCCCGCTTTCGTAAGCTTCCATCGCGAAGCCTATGCACCCACCAGTGCTAATAGTGTCGAGACCCAAGTCGTCGCAGAGGTAATTCATCTTGAGGATCGCTTGGGGGTCGCTCACTCCAATGTTACCCCCGAGAAGACCCAATGTTTCATACTCTACTGTTGACTCAACCTCAGCGCCGCTTCCATCTGGAGCTTCAATCTTGTAGGCTCGCGTGCATTTCATTACGCAGTGCGGACACGATTGGTGTGTTCCAAGCCCCCATTTCTTCTCCATTATTGCTGGATCAATCCGTCTATACTCATCGAAATAGCCGTTCTGTGAGTTACGTGTAGGATAATGTCCCATGCTGCTAGCGAATTCCACCAGAAAGGCAGTGCCATAATTCTTGAAGCCGTAGTCTACCTTCTTGTTCCAGCTCTTGATTACAGCTCTGTTAATCTCGCGGATCGTGTCAACATCTGCGCCTGAAAATTTCTTGGTTCCACGAGCAACCACTGCTTTCAGATTTTTCGAACCCATCACAGCCCCAGCGCCGCCACGACCAGTTTGATGTGCAAGTTCTGTGCAGCCAACTGCGAACCGTACCTGGTTTTCCCCTGCAGAGCCAATCACGTACACTGAAGAGCCCTTTGCATTCTTCTCTTGTAAGGTCCTAGTTGCGGCATGGACTCCCATTCCCCAAAGGTCGTCAGCCCTCTCGAATGTTATCGAGCCGTCATCAATGGTCAAGTACGTTGGGCGTTTCGATCTTCCTTTGATACCAACCGCATCATAGCCTGCTTTCTTAAGCTCTCGTCCAAAAGCACCACCACTGTGTGAATCCAGAAAGAGCCCAGTCAGAGGTGATTTGGTGACCAATGTCCATCGTCCAACATTGGGAGCAGGAAGCCCCTGTAGGGGCCCTGTAAGGAATAGGAGCACATTATCTGGACCTAACGGGTCTATGCCTGCTTCAAGTTCTCTGTATAGCAGATAGGCGCCCAACCCCTTTCCGCCGATGAAGCTCTCGTAGATGGATGAATCCAAGTTCTCTTCTCTCGCGCTTTCAGATGTTAGGTCAATCCAAAGCACTCGACTGCTGTAACAATCTGGAGGCATTCTGTTAGTTCACGTCCTACTTGCAACCGACCCCAATCATCTAGGATATCTCAATCTTCTCTATGGTTTCGAGATCAACGTCATGAAGATGCGATACGATTGCGACAATCACGTCATGAATAACATTCCCAACAAACTCGTTCATCATTACTTTCTTTCCCTTAACATAAAATTCGAAATCGGAGGTCAATTCGGGTATCACCGAGTTTGGTTGTGCTAGGCGCCTTTTTTACGTACCGGTAAGAAACTTGCCAAATGGATGTTACTTCGGCCGTATTCCTGAGAGGCAGGTTCGGGCGCACTCCGCAATCCTTTTATCCCCCGCAGAATGGTACACCGACCAACACGGATGACCATCACCAAATGAGGTTCTAAGCGATGGCACAGACAGAATCAACAGAAAGTTTTGTATCTAGAACTCCGCCGCCAGCACAGTCACCAGGTAAAATTAGCAGGTTTGCAGGCATTGGAGGGTTTCTTGGCATAGCTGCAGCTGGACTCGGATTAGTAACCGGTGCACCACTGCTTCCAATCCCTTCAATCGGAGCACTCACTCTGAAGGATCCGATTTTCTATTGGACTTCAACAGCCTTTGTTGCACTCCTAGTTATTTCACTATTATTGCAGCTCATAGGCTCCGGATCTCTAAGAAGGCGTCTCGAGTCAGGATACCCGGCAGTGCTCCTGTTGACGTTCCTGGTCGGCATACCTCTGGTGATTCTCATTCCCTTTGGGGGCATGTACTGGAACCTACCAGGGCAAGTTGCATCCTATGTTACTAACCTCGCTATACTTGGTTCAATTTTCGCTATCCTGTGGCAGCTGTGGTCCATTGTCTATGTAGACTCATCGAAGACGTATACTGGACTCCTTGCAGGAATCTTGAACGCATTCTGGATTCCAGTACTGGCCATAGGAATGGGACTTAGCAATTACTCAATTGCCAACCCCGGTCTTGCGCCTATCGCAGCGGTTGTGACTGCAGCTGCTTATGCGATGCTACTCGTTGGGCAGTTGATGGTAGTGAAATTTTGGTGGTCCCCGATAACATCCGTGAGAGAGTTTGGGCGCAGTTCTGATACTGCGAAATTCGCGTTTGGAATTACCGGTCTGCTTACATTCATCATTGGCGCCGCTGCAATCGTCTTCGGACCCTTTGCTCTTATTGGAACGAATCTCACTGAGGTCTGGCGTCCATGGAGCACCATGGCTGATGCTACCACGTATGTAACAGATCCGGCGTTTATCTATGCACTCTGTCTTTCTTTGCTATTCTGGGTCATGCTCGCACCTCGACTAGGAGCCAGGGAACTTAGAGCTACACACATTGGCGCTGATGTCAT
>WTCK01000213.1 GCA_013138615.1 Candidatus Thorarchaeota archaeon
CGATACGCTCTCTTGCGCCTGACCTTCTTCCACAATGATGAGTGCATCAGACTCTGTGATGCTGGAAACGCTCTTCAGAATCGCAACGCGTTTCTGCAGTCCTCTGCTCTTCAGTGAGCCGACTCCGGACATCAGTGTAGGCCCTTTCTCCTTTGCTGCCACGTTGAAGGGGGCGCGGTCAGTCCAAAGTACTTTCATACCTATTCGGTCGAAGAAATCATTCACCTTTCTCTCAAGATTCGGGATTTGCATTGGCTTTCCTGGCTCGGTGGGTTGTTCTCGTGCCCATGGTTCACTAAGGACATCAATGGGTATCACGAGATCAGTTTCAAGCACCTTCTCTAAGCGGTCAGCAACGTTAGTACTGATATCCATCTCGTCCTTCTCATATGCTAAAATGGCTCGGGCTGAAACTTCAACACATTCAGCCAATTCCTCTTTGGTCATATTCTGGGAGAGCCGCACCTCTCTGAGCTTTGCACCATCGATTGCTACAAACCGTCCACCTCTTTGAATGAACTCGCGCGGCATCTTCCTTTCCGAAATTACGCCCTGCAGACTAGTCGGTGCAATGGTTGAAACTCCATATCTCTTGTATACCACACCAGAGCTGAGCGCGCCTCTCCGAGTTCTCATTCCTATTATGAGCGGAGTGGCGTTGAAGAAATGAGCAACAAGCTGAAGTGCAATTGCATCCTCACTGGTCAATGAGTCGATGTTGGCCAAGACCTTTACAAGTATGAGTTGATCTTCCCTACGCGCTACCAAGTCAAAGCAGCTCGGGCGCACATCACACTGTGATGACGGACTAAACCCAGCTTCCTCTAACTGAGTTGTCACATCGCGAATGAGCTTGGTTCTGGCCTTGGTCAAAGCAAACGTCTCTCATCCAACCTACGAGTGTAACCTTTTCAGGATTCCTGCTTGTACATGTGAAGGCATGAACCGCTTACTCTGGCCTTCCGCGATTCATTCCAGTAGACATCGTGAATCCTAAGCAAGTGGTGGATGGCAACTTACGACGTAGTACTTGCACCTGAGGTCTTGCCAGTCGGTCATTCATTTTCCACCGTGGGAGATTATTCCATTCTAGGTCAACATCTCCTACGATAAGATGCTGAATGAGGAACAACTCTACTTTGTTACCTGAAACGGTGTGCATTCCTGGCCCATAGTCAACGCGTCTTAGAATCACTATTGGTAACCATATTTCGCCATGGAGCTTCCGCGGAACAATCTCTCCGAGCTTCGCGATTTCCTCCCTATGAAAGGCGGATGTTTCACCATTCCGCGTGACATATTGGGGCGATTCCGCAGCAAGCAACTCCTCGAGAGAAACTCTCCCTCGAGGCAAGTCATCATTGATAGAGTCTATGTCATATTCCAGTATTTTGTCGATGAACGAACCCACTGAATGACCTCCATCATCCCTTAACTCGTATAACTACCATCATGTGATCCTTTTCCAGCGGTTCAAGATCTACCATTTCCACAATCTCAAGACCGTAGTTTTCGAGAGCGGATATCTCCTTTTTGTAGACCACTTTAACATCAGCTGTTGAATCAATGCTGCGCGCCTTGATAGCAATCATACCCCATGCTCTGTCCGAACAGAATGCGCTAAGATTATCAAAGAGGATTCTCGCTTGATCCATCTGAGCGACATCTTGGTAAACGACATCAATGGAACCTGCAACTAGGGGCGAGTATCTGGTTGGGTGTCTGGCATCGCTAACGATTGGGAATACGTTGGTTCTAGTTTCGCTCAATTGAAGCAGTTTTCGCGCAACTCGTGGTGAGAACTCCACAGCGTAGATGATGCCATGCAGTCCTACAACATCAGAAACATGACTCACTGTGGTTCCTGAGGCAGCTCCCAGGTAAAGCACTCTGGAACCTGGTTGTATTGGCATCTCCTTTAGACCCTTCAGAATGGATGCTGCCAATTTCGATCGTCTTGGCATCCAGAGTCGATATTCGCCATCTTCTGTTTCAATCAGCTTCTCACCGTAAACACTTGCACCTGGAACCAATGAGCGCGTGGCGAGCGATGACCTATCTCCAGTCTTGATTGTGAATACACCGGGTAACCGGTGCTTCTCAACCTTCGCTATCACCTAATTTCCCCACTTTCTTCTCTTTCCGGGTCTGTAATCCCTTTTTCCTCGTTTCTTCTGTGGGCGTCTGTCAGGCTTCTTAGGTGGCTTGGGTGGAGGGGCCTCCGGGTACAGTAGTCGAATCTCTTCAACTCTTTTATTGAATCGAGCCCTAAGATCTTCACCAATATCTCTCTCAGAATAGGCATCAATACGGGCTGCAATGGATAGCTTACCTGCCAATGCTCTAGCAATCTTTCCTCTCTGCCAGTATGGCGCAGCATGTATTTCCGACACCTGGAAAATCACACCATGTTTTGGGGGACTAGCCCCGGTTTTCAGGCTGCGGAAGAGTGCCTTCTCGGCGCCGAAGATTTGTACGGCACTCGATGGCTTGCGTGCCAACTCCATGAGCGAGCCTGCAAGACTGATGAGTCGAGCTCCAACAAGAGGACCGACGAGTGCAGTAATATTCGGTGCAAGAGTGTCCATGAGGCCCGATAAATACTCCTCCAGTTCATGCCTCATTTCATATAAGCTCACAATTCTCTCTGCTAATTTCCGAAGGATGGCAATGTCTACATCCTGAAACTCCGCGCCTATGTCCTCATCCAGATTCTCCATAATCGATTTGACCAGCGAGTCCGACAGACCTGAAACTGCAAGAGCATCTTCATCAATCTGTGACCTTCCGCCACAGTTTTTCACAACTTGGACGAACTGCCTATTGTCTTCAACCAACCTGCTGAGCGACGGATGATGAATTGAGTACACTTCCCGAAGTCGCATTGTAAGCACATTGACTGATTTGTCAATCTCGCCAATGGTGTCTACTGCATGTTTTACGAGAACATCCTTCTCTTCACCGGCTTCAACCACTGCTGTTTTTGCAACGGTCAGTGCCACATCTCGTCTAAAAGTAGAAACCTCTTCTGCGGAGCCAACCTTTCCACTCTCAACAAGGTACGTATCCTCACCGTTTCTGAACCCGACCACAACACTAGGCTTCTCGTCTACTCTCACCGGAATCTTCGTTGCCTGTGAAAGCGCTTGTGCCAGCGCAACCCCATCAACAACAATCTCGTCAATCTTGAGTTTTTCCAAGCTCTTCAAGACCGCTTTCATAGAATCCGACGAGCTTCCGCCATTGACTGCTATGATGTTAGATGAAGCGAGATCAACGTCGGGGTAAGCAAGCTGTTCAACAACAACTTTGCTCTCTGAATCTAGCACGAAGATTCCGAAAGATGTGAGAGTGAGATAGACTGTCACCATTAATCATCTCTAAGGATGACTCTCCATGCATCACTCGGATAAGTGTGACGCTGCATCTGCGGAGCTCCCAAATTACTGCCATTGAGCTTATTACGCGACACAGAACATTATCTTAACAGGTGACCGCTTGAAGATACAAGGCTATTGGTTGGCTTCCGGGATTCTAGGTGTCACAGGCGCAATCATGAAGCGTGTTGGCGTTTCAGGTGCAGACGCGATTGTAACAAAGTCTATTGGTCCCAGTCCAAGAAAGGGACATCCTGGTCCAATCTTGGCTACATCGCATGGCGGGCTTCTCAATGCCGTTGGATTGACAAATCCTGGGATTGAGGGCTTCAAGGACGAGATTTCAACCCTGAGAAGCTCCGGAATCCCTGTTGTATTGAGCATCTTTGGGAGCACTGTAGATGAAATCACCGAAGTTGCCACGAAAGGTCTTGAACTAAAACCAGATGCCTTCGAGCTTAATCTATCGTGTCCTCATGCGGAGATTGGACAGATAGCCCACGATCCTGACCTAACATTCAGATACGTCAAGTCTGTAAAGGATGTAGTTGATCGTCCGGTCTTCGCGAAGATTACCCCAAATGCCTCCGATGTTGTTTCTGTAGCAGCGGCTGCAGAACGCGCAGGAGCGGATGCTGTGGTCGCTATCAACACTGTGCGCGGAATGAAGATCGATATCTATCAGAAGCGCCCGGTGCTAGGCAACAAAGTGGGTGGGCTTTCGGGACCCCCAGTATTTCCAATTGCAGTGAGATGTGTATATGACCTCTACAGAGAGCTTTCAATACCAATAATTGGAGTCGGCGGTGTCACATCATGGGAGGACGCAGTTGAGATGCATTTAGCTGGTGCAAGCGCAATCCAAGTGGGCACAGCCATACTTGACAGTGTCGATGTTTTCAATCACATCAAGCAGGGCGTTGCGAAGTATCTCCATGATGAGGGGATATCAAAAATCTCCGAGATTGTCGGAGCAGCTACGAGGTCGTAGTAATGGACATCAAGAAACTGATGGGAACCCCCACGACAGTCCAAGTTTCTAAAACGATCAATGAGAACAAGAATGCACGTACTCTAGTTTTCGAGATATCTGAGGCTAATCATCAATTCAAGCCTGGTCAGTTTCTCATGTGTTGGATTCCAGGAATCGATGAGATTCCAATGAGCATATCGCTATGGACTCCCCCAGAAGTTGGTGTGACAGTACTTCCGATAGGCGAAGCAACCAACGTGTTCTCAGCTCTCTCCACAGGTCAAAGGTTTGGGATTAGAGGCCCATTTGGTTCTGGATTTTCTCTTGAATGTGAACGGGCTCTAATCATAGGTGGAGGAATAGGAATGGCGCCTCTGAGACCGCTGGTATATCAGTTGCGTGAGAATGGGATTGATGTGACTGCACTTGTGGCAGCTAGAACCAAGAATGAACTCCTGTACATTGATGAGCTGGAGCGACTGGCAGGTGATGGCTTTGATGTCCAAGTGGCCACCGATGATGGCTCAGCAGGTTTCAAGGGCCTTGCAACAGATGCTGCTCGTGAGATATTTCAGAATGCACGCTATGACACCATTTACACCTGTGGACCCGAACCAATGATGGCTAAACTTCACATGTTTGCCAAAGAGATGAGTATCAACATTCAAGCATCCTTGGAGAGGTTCATGAAGTGCGGATGCGGAATATGCGGCACCTGCGCTCTGGACCCGACTGGTGATCTAGTCTGCGTGGAAGGTCCTGTGTTCACTGGA
>WTCK01000109.1 GCA_013138615.1 Candidatus Thorarchaeota archaeon
TAGGCCGTAGAACCAACCTGCAGGGCAAAGCCATCTGCAGAACCATCTGGGGAACCAAATCGCCACAATCGCGATAAGAACTGCGAATATGAGTTGCAGCCAGAACACAATGCCCCAAGTCTGAAGAATCCACAAGCTGTCCAATCCCGTAGGCCAGTTCTGCTCCGGGGCAAGTACAAAGAGAATATACGCGGGATTGAAGGGATCAAAGGGCGCAGTGGCCAAAGGACCCAACAATTCAATGAGAGCATCTGCTGTGCCCAACGCACGACTTATGCCCACCCACAAAGCCAGAAACACAACGAAGAAGAAGACATACGCCTTCAACTTGCGCAGTTCGCTTTCTGTTGCAGGAGCCGGGCGAATCTTGTTTCTATTTGGAAGGGTCGCAAAATCCTGGATTGTGCCAATGGGACAAACCCATCCACAAGCGGACCTGCCCAGAATCACCAGAATTATGATCATCGCACCCAACGTGAAGAATGGAAATGATGCACTAGTGAACTCCCTTAGCATTGTGTCGAAGGATCCCGCCATCACAGCAAAAGGCGCCTCCAAGGGCGCGATGATTGGCAATGTTGGAAGGTGACTCGCCACAGAAGTCCAATAGTCGGTAAGCCAATCTTGACCCCACCAAGCCGCGAAGATGTAGCCATTGATAGCAACAAAGAACAGTATCTGAACCACTCGACGCAGCATTCTCAGGTTGAATACCAGTCCAAGTGGGTTCGACAGAGTAGGTTTCTTGAATCGCCTAGGCGATTCGCTCTTCTCTTCTTTAACAGCGATGTCTTCTGGCTCGGCCTCTTCTTCTACTTCATCCGCGTCTTCAGGCCTGTCGACATCCTCTGCCATAGAATTCAATCCTTGCCCTTGGGGTCGTGGCCGCGAGAACCTTGACCAACATTAAAAACGTTGCGTTGAGTCGGGGGCTTTCGTTCGGTGATGTGACTCCTACAGCTCGGTAAAAGTCAATTCGATGATGCCTGCAATCATCGCAATCTGCATCAGATATGGCCCTGAGCTGCTGGGTGCCTGTAGAACGATTGGATGGCTGTAACTCTCCTCCCACTCGGTAATCTGTCCCCCTGAGCTCAGAAATGATACAGTGAGAGTTGACCCTTCCGCAGCAATTGTCACACCGGTGGGAACGCTGATTTCAACGAGAGTATTGTTTGCTCCCGTGTCCACAAGCTGGGTTTCATTATGAACTCGTTCTGAGAAATTCTGCGCCATCTCGAGCTGCGTGGCGGTTCCCAACGTGTCAACCGCAAACAATAGAATTGGGATTCCAACAAGCACAACTGTGGTGAGACCGATAGCAATCAGCATCAGCTTCTCTAGGGACCGTGAAACCATACTCAGTAGTTATGCGGCCCTCCCAATAAACTACTCTAAGCTGAATAGTCATGACCAAGGTTTTAACACCGCTCACGCTCATTGCTTGGATGATTTGAAATGGAAACGCTGGTTCCTGTCCATGTGGGCTTATTTGGCCACATCGACCATGGCAAGACTGAGCTAGCTAGGGCTTTGAGCGAAAAGGTATCCACAGCGGGCTTGGACGGTCATCCACAGTCCAAGAGTCGAGGCATTACGATAGATCTTGGGTTCACAATGTTCGTATTGGACAAGTATCTTGTTACCCTTGTCGACGCTCCCGGCCACGCAGACCTCATCAGGAGTGTTGTATCCGGGACAAACATAATCGACGCTGCTATTCTAACGGTTGCTGCTGACGAGGGGCCCATGGTGCAAACAGGAGAGCACATTGTGGTTCTCCAGTCCATGGGGATTGACAGAGTCATTGTTGCGATAACTAAAGTAGACTTGGTCGATTCCGATGTGCTCGTCAAGGTCATTGAGAGGACAAAGCGTGTATTGAGCGATTCAGGATTGTCAACTAGTTACTTCATCCCGATTTCCGCTGCCACTGGCCAAGGCATTGAACAGCTTAAGGAGGCACTGACTGCAATCCTAAAACCTCCACAACGTGACGAAGTGGGTTCCTTACTGATGCCGATAGACCACGCGTTTCCAATCAAAGGTCATGGTACTGTCGTTACTGGCACGATTATACGCGGTTTGGCTTCAGTTGGGGACACAATACAGGTGATGCCTCAAGGAACAATAGCCAGAATCAGATCCATTCAAACATTCGGCGACGAGCGCAAAACTGCGAGGGCCGGCGATAGAGTGGGCATCAACATCCCTGACTTGGATGATAAAGAGATTAGTCGCGGTGACTGTGTGTGTGCTCTAGACTCCATGACGAATACAGCTGGGATTGTAGCCCGTATTCGTGTCAATCCTCTTTATCGTGGCAGAGTGACAAGCAGAATGGTACTTAGTGTCACGGTGGGCATGTCGAACATCACATCAGAGGTCATTCCATTTGAAACCGAGAATAATGCTCGTATAATCGTATCAGACGTTAGGACTGATGAGTTTGACGCAGCCATATTGTTCCAGAGAAGAATCGGCACAGAACTGGGATTCCGGCTTCTTCTAATGCGCACTGATCTACCTCCTACATCCATGCGAATAGTTGGTGCAGGTGAGGTCACGGAAATTCCTACGGAGCTTCGCCTGTTTAAGAAGAAGGTCCGAGTTGGCAGTGTATCTCGAATCCGGGGTACCGATGTGCTGGTCGAGGGGCTCGCTTCCAAGAAGGAGATTGCGGACTCACTCAAGGGCGTTTCCATTAAGACCCGAAAAGGTGTGAAAGGAGTGATTGAACAGCCCTTTGGTACACGTGGAGTAGTTTCAGCTACATTTGATAAGCCAGTGGAAGACGGTGAAGATGTCATCTATGAGCGGCTGGGCAAAGAGGAGGTATATCGATTTGGACAATGATATTGAAAAGCGGTTGACTGACCTTATACCCAAAAACATAGCCCTTCGCGGTCGCATCACGATTGATGCCTTGTTGGCTCCAGTAAAAGATATTCTAAACAGACAGAGATTCCCTGACAAGCCTCTCACGGAACGTCAGGTGGAGCTGATGTTTACGCTCCTGTCTTCAATGGATACTGACAAGGATCCTGCGGCTGCCCGCGTTGGCGAAAGAGAGGGCAGAACTATCGCGCCCCTTCTTGATCGTCTATCGGCTGGTTTCAACCACGGGGTTGGCCGAAGTGGCCACCTTACGGCGCCACAACCAAAGGCTGCAGGCGCCTCTTTGATGCAGCAGGTGGCAAATCATGTTGCCCTTGATGCTATTCGAAGGTTAGGCATTGAGAACGTACGTGCCGGAATAGTTGCGCCCTTGTCAACCGGAATGAGCATTGCTCTGATACTTGGTGCATTGCGTCGCACCTTGGACATCAAAGAAGTTCTCTATCCTCGTATTGATCACACATCTCCTCGTCGGGCGATTTCATTCGCTGGTCTTCAGGAAATTCCTGTTTCCACGATTCTTGAAGGAGATGCAGTGCGGGTTGATCTCGCGGATCTTGAGAAACGGCTGTCAAAAGGAAATGGGGCAGCTGTGCTAGCTACAACTACGTTCTTTCCCCCTCGCGAGTCGGACCCGGTGAAGGATATCGCCAAGCTGTGCGCAGATAGTGACACTCCCTTGGTAATCAATAACGCTTATGGGGTTCAATCGGAAACTATCATGCATAGTGTTCGGTCTGCAATAGATGCGGGACGAGTCGATGCAGTGGTTCAGAGCAGTGACAAGAATTTCCTCACTCCTGTTGGAGGATCCATTATTGTTTCACCAGACAAGGATATTGTCGATAGCATTGCTGAAACATATGCAGGGCGAGCCACTGCGGCGCCGATTGTTCAAACCCTTGCTGCATTACTACTAACTGGCCATGAGGAGTATACACGGCTTCGAGCTGAGCAGACTGAAAATCTCACGTACTTGAAGGAACAACTGGGCTCCGTTGCTGACTCAATCGGACAAAGGCTGTTGGATGTCAAGAACCACGTTGCATGTGCTATGACTCTGGATGGGCTCAACGCAAAGGAAATTGGTGCTCGGCTCTACAACTTGAGAGTGACAGGGCCGCGTGTTGTGGAGAAGGGAGAAGAGGGCTCTTCTGTTGATAATTATCCTCACAATTACATCGTGATGAATGCCGCAATCGGGGCGAAAAGAGAACATATAGAGCAGGCTACAGTGAAGCTTCATAAGGAGGCAGCCCGATAGTCCTGACAGCTTGAACGGAGGGCCAAAAGCTTGAATGAGCTTGAAGGCGAAGTAAAGGTTTCACGCACGCACGAATACAAGAAGATTGATCCAGCTACAGTCTTCAAACTTGCATGGTACGCAATAGCATCAAAGCCAGGTGTCTTGCTGACCAATCACAGCGAGGCCGAGAGGCAATCATTCAAAGGCGAAGCAATGTTCACCGCGCGGATTGACCAGAAGCCCATCAAAGTTAAGGTTGATGTCGACGAGGAAAAAGGGTCTGTTGAGATAATTGGATGGGGCGAAGATGAAGCTGCTCTCGGTACCTATCTGGATGGCACATTGAATGCCTTGGAAAACTCCAGCGGCAAATATCTCAGTCTTGCTGATGAAGAAAAACAGAAGCTTCGAAGAGCACTCATTGCAAAGACGTGTTGGGATCGGGTTATCCACAAGATACTCAACAAGGCTCCACTCAGCGACATCTATTTCCAGCTAGCTCATGGCAGAGAAATGATGATCAAGGCGACTAAAGGCGATGACCTCAATCCAATCACACTAACCACGAGTGGATGGTTATCACGCATAGAGCCACTGCCTAAGGATGAGCCCCCTCCTGCGGGTATTGCCACAGAACTGGCAAAGAAATGCATCGAGTGGAAGAAGGGCACACAGGAAGTTATCCAGAACTTACTCTGAATACTGTGTCAATAACCCGAGTCGGACTAATTCGAACATACACAGCGCATTATCATTGGCAGTAACAACACCAGCACTCGATGCAATCAATGATGTGGGCTCAAAGTGAACCTAGAAAC